>JANLXK010000376.1:0-1739 GCA_031365045.1 Gemmatimonadota bacterium
GAACGTCAAGTTCGACCTGACCCTGGACGAGATGACCGGCACGATGGTCATCACCCGGATGCGCACGGTCGTCGAACTGGTCGAGGACGAGTCGTGGCAGATCGCCCTCGAAGAGGCGCGCTACGAGGACCCCGACTTCCAGCTGGGTGACGTGCTCGAAGAGGAAGTGCCGTTCGCGGCCTTCGGCCGTGGCGCGGTGCAGGCGGCCAAGCAGCGGATCATTCAGCGCGTGCGCGAGGGTGAGCGCAATCGCATCCGCGAGGAGTTCGCCGACAAGGTGGGCGAGCTGCTCTCGGGCGAGATCCAGCAGATCGAGCGGGGCAAGCTGGTGCTGATGCTCAACAAGTTCCGCGAGGCGGAAGCGATCATCCCGTATCGCGAGCAGAACCACCGCGAGAAGTTCCACCAGGGCGACACCATCCGCGCGGTCCTCAAGAAGCTGGAGGAGACGCCGAAGGGTCCGCGCCTCATCCTCTCCCGCGCCGATCCGCTCTTCGTGAAGGCGCTCTTCGCGCTCGAAGTCCCCGAGATCGCGCAGGACATCGTGGAAGTGCGCGCGATGGCCCGCGAAGTGGGGAGCCGCACCAAGCTCGCCGTCATCAGCAAGGACGATGCGATCGACCCCGTGGGCGCCTGCGTCGGCCTCAAGGGCTCCCGCGTCCAGGCGGTGGTCAATGAACTCGGCGGCGAACGGATCGACATCGTGCCGTGGAGCCCGGACCCCGAACGCTTCGCGCGCCTCGCGCTCGCCCCGGCCCGCGTGGCCAAGGTGTTCAGCGATCCCGAGACCAAGACGGTGCAGGCGGTGGTGGACGAGGACCAGCTGTCGCTCGCCATCGGCCGGAACGGGCAGAACGTCCGCCTCGCCTCCGACCTGACCGGCTGGAAGATCGACCTCTACTCGAGCCGCGAGTGGCTGGAGCGTGGCGGCGAAGGGCCGCTCTTCGCGCCGCTCCCCCCCGAAGAGGCCGCGATGCGGGTACCGCTCACCGAGATCGAGGGGCTCAAGCCCGAGATCACGGCGATCCTGGCCTCGGGGGGCTTCAACAACCTCGATGACGTGCTCGACGTCGACCGCGAGTCGATCCTCAAGATCCCGGGGATGACCGAGGCATACGCCGAAGAGCTGCTGACCTTCCTCACCTCGATCACCGAGACCGAGGATGGCGGAGAAGACGGGCGATAAGGCCGAGGGGCGCGCGCCTCGCGCGCCCTTGGAGGAGGCTGGGGCCCCGGCAGAGGGCGGCCGTGGCGGCCGCCCCTCGGCGGAGTTCGAAGCGGTGCTACGACTCCTCGGGTTGGGACGGAACGGCGGCAAGCTGATCGTCGGCGTCGATGGGGTCCGGACCGAGCTGCAGGCAGGGAAAGTGATCTGCGTGGTGCTGGCCTCTGACGCCAAACCCCGCGCTTTGGAAAAGGTCGCGCGGTTGGCGACCGGCAAGAACATCCCGCTCCTGGCGGGACCCGACGCGGCGACGTTGGGGGACAGGTTGGGTCGGCCGCCGGTCCAGGCGGTCGGTGTGAGGGATCGGGCGCTGGCGGACGGTATCGTCCGTGCGGCCCGGCCCTGGACTTAGAGAGAGGTTCGCTTGGGCAAGACTCGCGTTCACGAACTGGCGGCCGAATTCGGCATCTCCGCCGAGCAGCTGATGACACTGCTCAAGGAGATGAACATCTTCACGCGCACCCACATGTCGGCGCTCGAGCCCGACCAGGTGGCGGCCGTGCGTGTCCGGTGG
>JANLXK010000392.1:0-4277 GCA_031365045.1 Gemmatimonadota bacterium
GCGGCGGCGGCGAGGGCGGCGCGGAGGTCGCCGAGGGAGAAGGGCTTGTGCAGTACCGGACGCCCCTGGCGTTCGAGGAAAGCGAGGGTGTCGCCGCGCACGGTATCGCCGGTGCTGAAGACCACCCGGCGCACGAGTTCCGGGTGTTCGGTCGCGAGCCGCTCGAAGAATTCGCGGCCGCTCACCTTGGGCATCCGGAGGTCGGTCACGATCACGTCGCAGGTGGCGCCGCGCAGGGTCTCCAGCGCCGCGGCGCCGTCACCCGCGGTCATCACCTCGTGACCCCACGATTCGAGCGTGGCGCGGAGGTAATGCAGGATGTGGGGTTCGTCGTCCACCACCAGGACCTTGAGCGGGCCCCGTGACTCGACCACGGCGATCACCGGGCCGGAGCGGCGGGGGCCGCTGGTGGCGGGGAGCTCCACGGTGAAGGTCGCGCCAGCGCCCGGCGTGGTGGCGAGCGCGATGTGCCCGCCGTGCTCGCGGATGATGCCCTGCGCGATCGAGAGGCCGAGCCCCGTGCCCTGACCTTCGGGCTTCGTGGTGTAGAAGGGATCGAAGGCCTGAGCCGCGATCTCCTCGGTCATCCCGGGGCCGCTGTCGCGCACGTCGATGGCCACGCCGCTGTGCCACTTCCGCGCCTTGAGCGCGATCTGGCCCGGACGTCCGGTGCCGGTGATCGCCTGCGCCGCGTTGTTGATCAGGTTCAGGAACACTTGGGTGAGGCGCTGCGGATCGAGGTCGAGCTCGGGCAGGTCGGCCTCGAACTCGAGGGTGAGCTCGACGTTCTGCGAGAGGAGCTGTCCGCGCAGCAGACCCGCCACCCCTTCGACCACCGGCTTGATCGGGAGCCGTTTCCGCTCCGGCTCGTGTCGGCGCGCGAAGCGGAGGAGGTTCTTGACCACGGTCGCCGCGCGCTCAGCCTCGGTGCGCAGCACTTCGAGCGGTTCGCGGAGCCCCGCGGGGACGTTGGCCTGCTCGGCCAGGAAGTCGGCGAACCCGACCACCGAGGTGAGCGGGTTGTTGAGCTCGTGCGCCACGCCGGCGATGAGCTGCCCGATGGCCGACATCTTCTCCGAGTGGAAGAGTTGTTCCTGCAGCCGCCGGCGCTCGGTCTGGTCGTCCAGCATCAGCACCCGCTCCCCCTTGGACGCGCCCGGCATCGGGAAGGCGGAGGCGATGAAAGTGCGGCCGCTCGCCTTGAGCTCCACCTCGGGCCGTTCGCGGTCGCCGGACGCCAGCACCTGCGCGATGCCGTCACCCCAGGCCGGCGGGACCAGCGCGATCCAGGGCCACCCGGTGATGGCCGTCGGTGCGCTCCGCACCAGCTGGCCGAAGGAACGATTGGCCTCGGCCACCCGTCCCCGCTTGTCGATGATGGCGAGGGCGATGTTGAGGCCGTCCGCCACCCGGCTCCACATCGCGGCGGCGGGCGCGCGCGCCTGCTGGGTCACGACCGCGGTCGCGACCGCCGCGAACGCCTCGGCGAGCTCCTGGTCCTCCGCCGTCCACCGCCCGGCCGGACCACCGAGGAGGAAGGCGCCGTGGCGGGCCTGACCCGCGGCGAGGGGGACGAGGAGGAGATGGGCCGCCGGGGCGGTGATGAGCCCGAGCCGGGTGGCGGCCTCGGTGCCGTCGAGGCGGAGCACCCCGCGCCTGAGAGCGAGGGTGAGATAGGGGCGATAGAGCTCGGGCGCCCCCGGTTTGGCGTGCGTGGGAAGGGCCGCCTCGGCGTCGCCCCCTTCGAACCCGATGGCGATGGCCGTAGGGCGGAAGGCGGTCTCGAGCCGCTTGACCAGCGTCGCCGCGATCTCGTTGCGATCGGCCGCCGCGGCCAGGTCACGCGCGAGTTGGGCCACCTGACCCCACCGTTCGCTCACCGGCGTACCGCTCCCGTGGCGGCGAGGAGGGCGCGGAAGAGGCCCAGATCGGGCGCGGCCGGGTCGGCCCAGAACTCTTCGGGGTGCCACTGCACTCCGAGCAGCCACTGTTCTCCCTCGCCTTCGATCCCCTCGATCAGCCCGTCGGAGGTACGCCCGCACTCGACCAGCCCCGGTGCGAGATCGCGGATCGCCTGATGATGGAAGGAATTCACCGTCAACCCGCCATCGCCCAGCGCGTCGTGCAGCCGCGTGCCGGCGATGACCTCGACCGGATGCACGCGGTCGGTCCGCTGGGCACTCTGCAGATGCGGGCCGCGCTCGGAAGGAAGGTCCTGCCACAGGGTGCCACCGAGCGCGACGTTCACCAGCTGAAGGCCGCGGCAGATGGCGAGCACCGGGAGTCCGCGCGTGCGGGCCTCCGCGAAGAGAGCGAGCTCGAAAGTGTCGCGTTCGGCCTCGACCGCTCCGAGCTTCGGATGGGGCTGGGTGCGGTAGTGCTTCGGGTCGATGTCGGCGCCGCCGGAGAGGAGGAGTGCCTCCACGCCGTCGAGCAGCGCGGGCACGGCACTGGGGGGCGTGAGGGGAGAGAAGATCGACGGGGCGCCGCCAGCGGCGATGACCGCGCGCAGATATGCCGCGTTGACGCCGCTGCGTTCCGCCCCCTCGACCAACGCCGAGCGCCCCGAGATCCCGATCCGTGGCATGGTCACAGGAGGGTGCTGTCGGGGAAGAAGGGGCAGCCGGGATTCTCCACGCGGGTCGGTTCGAGCCTGATCCCGATGAGGGGCACCCGGACCGGGCCGGTGGTGACCACGCCCAGGACCGGCGCGCCCAGCACGGGGCTGCCGTCGAAGACGAGGACGCCGCGCACACCGCCCTTGGTGTCGGTCACCAGGATCCCGAATCCGGGATGCGCGGTGGCGGGGAGCGCCCCTTCGATCCCGACCTCGAGCGAATCGCCGCGGCGCCCGACCACCGCCGCGCGGGCTGGGCCAGCGACGAAGCGGGCCACCAGGCGGGAAGGGAGCGTCGCGGGCAGGGAGCTCAGCGCGGCCCCGGGGGTGCTGAACTCGGAGAGCACCAGTGAAGGTCCGGCGACGGCGGCGAACCCGCGGCTCGCAGTCGAGGTCCCGCCGGCGGAGGGGCCGCAGGCGGCGAGCAATGCGAAGATGGGGAGCGGCAGGACGCGCACGGGGGACCTCCCGGGGGACGTCCAAAGCTAACAGCGCCGCTCCGCTTGACGCCCGGCGCGCGGGGGGTGGATACTTCGCGGTCCTTACCTGGCCATCCTTCGTGGGTCTTTTCGACCGTCTGCGCTCCCAGCTCGATCAGGTCCTCGCGCGCGGCACCGTCCCTCCGACGCCCCGCGAGGAGGCCGCCATGGTCCAGCAGCATCTCGTCGACCTCAAGGTCGGGCTCGAAGACCTGCGGCGCGGACACGCTGCCACCGAGCGCGAGCTGACCCAGCAACGGGAGCAGCTGGCCGCCGCGGAACGCCGGGGGCAGCAGGCCACCGAGATCCAGGATGCCGAGACGGTCCGCATCGCCACGGAATTCATCGCCAGGCATCGTGAGCGGGTGGAGGTCCTCGAGCGGAAGCTTGCCGTGCAGCGCGACGAGGTCGCCATGGCCGAGCGTGAGGCCGGGGCCCTGCTGGCCCGGCTGAAGCAGGCGCGGCAGGGGCTCAATGCCGAGGGTCGGCCGCCGAGCACGGAAGCGGCGTGGCGTGGGCTCGAGGCGGCGGGGGGGGTGCGGCCGGAGACCGACGTCGAAAGCGAGTTGTTGAAGACCAGGGCCGATCGCGCGGCGATGGAACAGGCGGCGGAGGCGCAGCTGGCGCACCTCAAGAAGAAATTGGGTAAAGAGTGACGCGCTGGTCGCAGGCCAACGCAAAGACGGCGTCCCACGGGACGCCGTCCTGTTTGTTGCGGAGCCCTCCTGTCGATCCCGGCGCCTACTTCACGCCGTGCATCAGTTTGTTGATCTGCGAGGCGGCCAGGAACAGCACGCCGCCGGCGATCATCAGCGCCCAGAAACCGAAGGTGTAACCGCTCAACGCGGACGCCGTCGTCATCCCGCTTTCGCCGCTGACAGCACTGGCAAAGATGCCGGACAGGTTGTTGCCGATCCCCGTCGACAGGAACCACCCGCCCATCCCGAAGCCCACTAGGCGCACCGGCGCGAGCTTGGTCACCATCGACAGGCCGATGGGCGAGAGGCAGAGCTCGCCCACCGACTGGATGAAGTACACCGCGACGAGGGTCCAGAACGGGATCTTGCCGTCGATGCCGATGAGGCTCGAGAGTGCGAACATCAGCAGCAGGAAGGCGAAGCCGTTGAATAGCAGCCCCAGCCCGAACTTCCGGGGGATCGACGGGTTGGCGCCCTTCCGGG
>JANLXK010000434.1:0-1360 GCA_031365045.1 Gemmatimonadota bacterium
AGGGAGAACCCCTCGTCGGCGTGCAGCGGCACCGGCGACGCCTCCAGACCCCCGTCCGCGCCCAGCAGTTCGGCGATGGTGTGGTCCCGGTCGGCGACCCGGCTGCTGCGGAGATGGCGCATGGGAGAAAGGTAACAGTGAACGGATGCGGGGTGTCCGCGCTCCGCGCGGGCCGCTGTCCGTCCCGGGCGCGTTCCTATCGATGTCGAGGACCTGGAGCTCGGCCATCCGGGCCGAGGGAGGGCCGAGCTCCATGGTCAATGACCGAAGAGTGAGACTTGTAGCTCGTCCCTACTATAAGTATCCTGCTTGGATGCCTCAGGAATTCCTGGTCGTCCGCGGCGCCCGCGAACACAACCTCCAGAACGTCTCGGTCACCATCCCGCGTGACCAGCTCACGGTCATCACCGGCCTCTCGGGGTCGGGGAAGTCCTCGCTCGCATTCGACACGATCTACGCCGAAGGACAGCGCCGGTACGTCGAGTCGCTGAGCGCGTACGCCCGTCAGTTCCTTGGCCTGATGGAGAAGCCGGACGTTGACGCGATCGAGGGGCTCTCGCCCGCCATCTCGATCGAGCAGAAGACCGCGAGCCAGAACCCCCGTTCGACCGTCGGTACCGTCACCGAGATCTACGACTACCTCCGCCTCCTCTGGGCGCGGACCGGGACGCCGTACTGCCCGAATGACGGGACACCGATCACCCGGCAAAGCCCCTCCCAGGTGGCCGATACCATCCTCGGTTGGCCCGAAGGGACCCGGATCGAGGTCCTCGCGCCGATGATCCGCGGGCGCAAGGGCGAATTCAAGGAGCTCTTCGAGGACCTCCGCCGCCAGGGCTTCATCCGCATCCGGGTCGACGGCGAGACCTACGAGATCGACAAGGTCCCGACCCTCGTGCGCCGGCAGAACCACGACGTCGCGGTCGTTGTCGACCGCCTAGTGGTGAAGCCCGCAGACCGCGCCCGCCTCGTGGACTCGCTCGAGACCGCGTTCCGTGCCGCCGACGGCATCGTCGAGATCGTGAAGCACAAGAGCTCCCCCTCTCCCGACAGGGAGAGGGGGCCGGGGGGAGAGGGCTCACGCGGAAAGGGATCTTCGGCAGAGAGCGTGATCTTCTCCGAAAAATTCGGCTGCCCCACCTGCGGGCTCTCCCTCCCCGAGCTCGAGCCGCGTCAGTTCTCCTTCAACAGCCCCTTCGGCGCCTGCCCCGAGTGTCACGGCGTCGGCACCACCCGCGAGGTGAACGCCGACCTCGTCCTGGGTGATGCCCAGATCTCCATCCTCGAAGGGGTCGTCCTCCCCTGGGGTGAGCCGAGCGGGTACCTCCGCAAGGTCGTCCTGCCGACCCTCGCCAAGGCG
>JANLXK010000513.1:0-11412 GCA_031365045.1 Gemmatimonadota bacterium
GCGCCGACCTCGGCCCCGACGCCGTGGTCCAGCGGATGGTGGAGACGGCGGAACGCTCGATGAAGCTGCTGCAGGCGGAGGAAAAGGGCGCCCAGGTGGCGGGCGTCGGGATGGGCGCGCCCGGGCCCCTCGACTTCCACCGCGGCGTGGTGCTCCTGGCGCCGAACCTCGGCTGGACCGACATGCCCCTCCGCGACCGGATCTCGGCCGGACTCAAGCGGCCGGCCGCCCTCGACAACGACGCCAACTGCGCCGCCCTTGGCGAATGGTGGCAAGGGGCGGCGAAGGGGACCTCGCACGCGCTCGCGGTCACCATCGGGACGGGGATCGGCGGCGGCGTGATCCTCAACGGCAAGATCTATCACGGCGCCTCCGACTGCGCCGGCGAACTGGGGCACACCACCATCGACATGGATGGCCGGCGCTGCGCCTGCGGCAACTACGGCTGCCTCGAAGCGTACGCGTCGGGACCCGCCATCGCGCTCCGCGCCGCGGAAGCACTGAGCTCGGGGTACGAGTCGTCGCTCCGCACCCGTGTGGGGGGCGATCTCTCGAAGATCACCGCCCAGACCGTGTACGACGCGGCGGCCGAGGAGGATGAGCTGGCGCTCGAGGTGGTGCGCGACACGGCGAGCTACCTGGGGGCCGGGATCGCCAACTTCCTCAACATCTTCAATCCCGAGGTCGTGGTGGTCTGCGGCGGAGTGACCGCGGCGGGGGAGCGGCTGTTCGGCCCGATGCAGCGTGAGGTGGCGCGCCGGGCGTTCAAGCCGGCGGTGGCGGCGTGCCGGATCGTGCCGGGGACGTTGCCCGGCACCGCCGGCGTGATCGGCGCGGCCCGGACCTATCTCGACCAGAAGGCGGAGGGGCTCATTGCCTAAGATCGGCGTCCTGGGCTCGCTGGTGTGGGACGTGATCCACGGCCGCGACCCGGCGCAGGGGGTCGTGGAGGAGTGGGGCGGGATCGCCTACTCGCTCGCGGCGATGGATGCGGCGCTCCCCGACGACTGGGAGATTGTCCCCCTCATCAAGGTGGGACACGATCGGGCGCGGCAGGCCGCGGAGTTCGCGCGCACGCTGGAGCACTTCCCGACGCATGCGCGCTTCATCGAGGTGCCGGTCGCCAACAACGTGGTGGAGCTCCGGTACCAGTCGGCCGAGCGGCGCTGCGAGCGGATGGCGGGCGGGGTGCCGGGGTGGAACTGGGCCGAGCTGGGCCCGATGGTGCAGGACCTCGACGCGCTGTACGTGAATTTCATCAGCGGGTTCGAGATGTGCCGGTGGACGGCGACGAACCTGCGCCAGGGCTACCGCGGCCCGATCTACGCCGACCTCCATTCCCTCTTCCTGGGGATGCGCGGCGACGGCGTGCGCACGCTGCAGCCGCTGGCGGAGATCGGCGAGTGGTTCGCCTGCTTCGACTCGGTGCAACTCAACGAAGAAGAGATGCGTACCCTGGGCGATGATCCGATGGCGCTCTCGGCCGAGATGCTGCGCGCCGGCGTGAGCCTGCTGAATGTGACGCTCGGTGCCAAGGGGGTGGCGTACATCCACGCGCCCAAGGGGGATGCCGTACGCACCGCGCTGCTCGCACCCCCGCACGTCGAGGCGACGGACCCGACCGGCTGCGGCGACGTGTTCGGCGCGACCTGTGCGGCGCGGCTCGCGGCGGGTGACGACGTGGTGGCTGCGCTCACCGCCGCCAATCGGGCCGCCGCGCGGAACGCCTTCTACCGCGGCGCAACGGGACTCGCGACCCACCTCCGCGGTGCGCTGGTGACGGCGTGACGCGGGTCGTAGAGGTCCCGGCCAGCTTCGACGACCGGACGTTCGAGCAATTCGCGGCATCGGTCGCGGCGGGTCCGCTCACCGACAAAATGCTCTTCGACGCGCGCGGGGCGCAGTGGGCCTCGCCCTACGCGTTCGTGTCGATGCTGGCGGTGGCGCAGGCGATCGTCGACGCCAAGGGACCGAAGCCCCTCTTCACCGCCCCCGAAGACGCCAACGTCGCGAGCTACTGGGCCAAAGCGGGGTTCTTCGCCCAGGCGGTAGAGCTCTTCGAGGTCCACGGCAAGGTGCCGAAGCGGAAGGCCGAGGAGGAGAGCAATATGCTCCTGCCGGTGACCGCGATCCGCGCGTCGGAGGATGTGCACGAGGTGGTGGACCGCATCCACCAGAAGGCCGCGACCCTGTTGACCAAGGAACTCGGGCTCGAAGCCCGCGCCACCATGGGGTTCGCGACCGCCCTCTCCGAAGCGTGCCAGAACGTGGTGGAGCACGCCGGTTCGGTGGGCTGGGTCGCGGTGCACGCCTACAGCTACCGCAAGCGGCTCGGCAAGCGGGTGGTGGTGATCGCAGTCGGCGACGGCGGGGTCGGGTTCCGGCGATCGCTCGAGCCGACGCAGGCGAAGCGGATCGGCGACCGGTGGGGAGATGGCGCCGCGCTCGAGTGTGCCCTCATCCAAGGGATCAGCCGGTTCCGCGATCCAGGACGAGGACAAGGTCTGCAGGGCATAAAGCGTTATCTTGCGCGCTGGGATGGGAAGATCTCCATCCGGAGCGGCGGTGCGAAGCTGGCCATCGTGCCGTCGTGGGACGACGAAGCACCGCTGCAGGAACGCCTCCCCGTATTCCCCGGAGCCCAGGTGCAGATAACCATCCCCGCACAGGCCGACGGACGCACCGGCGCACAGGCGGACGGTCGCACTGGCGCACAGGCGGACAAGTCCTGATGGTCACCACTATTGCGCTTGGGGAGCTGGTGGCCGAGGCGGTGCCGGGGCGGAGTGTGCGCTCACTCGTGACGCGTCCCACCGGGGAGGCGGTGCGGGCTCGGATCGAAGCCGTCCTCGCAAGCTCGGGCGCAACAGTGACGTTCCTCGACTTCTCGGCGCTCGACCTGATCGACTTCTCCTGCGCCGATGAAGTGGTGGCCAAGCTCCTGATCCACACCGGGCCCACGCCGGAGCGCTACCTCGTCCTCGTCGGGCTGCACGACCACCAGGACGAGGAGATCGACCACGTCCTGACCAAGCGGAACCTCGCGGTACTGGCGTTCAAGGACCACGCCTCCCGCCCCCGCCTCCTCGGGAACATCCGCACCGAGCATCGCCAGGTGTTCGAGGCCCTCCTCGACCACGGCGGCCCGGGCGACGCGCAGTCCCTCGCCACCCGGCTGGGGCGCTCGGTGGACCTCGTGGCCGATGCCCTGCAGGCACTGGCGCTGTACGGGGTGGTGTGGGCGGCGGAGGGGACGTATCAGCCGTTGGTCTATACAGCGTAGAGGGGTGAGTGCAAGGGAGGAGTGGGCGAGAAAGCGAGCCAACAGAAAGGGTCCCCGCTGCGGACCCTTTCTGCTTTGCGCTTCCGCGCCCACTCGATACTTGCACTCATGACTCGTTCCTCGTGTTCAGCCCTCCACGAACTGCTTGAGGCGGGACAGGGCATCGTCCCACTGGCGGGAGAGTCGCTCGAGGTAGGCGTGTATGTCGACCAGGCGTTTCGGCTCGAATTCCCAGATCCGCTCGCGGCCCTGGCGGTGGCTCCGCACCAGGCCGGCGTCGGCCAGGACGTCGAGGTGTTTGGTGATCGCCTGCCGGGTGATCGCGAATTCCTCGCTCAGGCGGGAGATCGAGAGCGGACCTCCCGCGCAGAGCGTCACCAGCAGGGCGAGGCGAGTACTGTCGCCGAGCGCGGCGAAGAGGGGGGCGAGCTCCCCTCCCCGACCCCTCCCCCGTACGACCTCACCCCCTGCCCCCTCTCCCTTACGGGAGAGGGGGTTCTTGGAGTTAGCGCGCGACATACTTCTCGATGTTCCGGAGCTGGCCTTCCCAGCCGCCGGTGTGCATCTGGAAGGCCTCGTCGCGGCGGTCGGCCGGGACCAGGTCGAAGCCCGATTCGACGACCGTGAGGCGGGTGCCCCCATCGACCTCTTCGAGGGTGAATTCGACCAGGGTCTTCGTTTCCTTCGAATAGTCACGCTTGGCGTCTACGGCGTAGGGGAGCCAGCGGTAGGCGAAGGTGTGCTCGGGCTCCATGCGCTCGACCTCGATGTCCATCTGGACGTGCTCATACCCCTTCTCGGTGACGTGCCCGCGCGAGCGGGACCCCGGGGCGAAGGGGGTGTCGAGCAGCGCCCCGAACCACTGCTGGAACTGGCCGAGGTCGGTGAGGGCCCGCCAGACCCGGGGGCGGGGGGCGCGGAGGAAGATCTGCTTTTCGATGCGATCGGTCGATACGGCTGGCATGCGCTGGCTCCGTCTGGTTCGTCGTTTGTTGTGCAACCCGTGGGTTACACATTAACGACCCCACGAAATTGCGCAACCCCTCGGTTGCGTGACACCGCCCCCCCTCTCTTGCGAATCCGAGCCAGGGCCCATATACTGAACCATATGGTTCAGTATAGCAGCGCCTTGAACGGGGTCTTCGCCGCGGTGGCCGACCCGACCCGCCGAGGGATCCTCCAGCGGCTCGGCCGGGGGGATGCCTCCATCGGCGACCTGGCCCAAGCGTTCGAGATGACCCTCACCGGGATCAAGAAGCACGTGACGGTCCTGGAATCGGCGGGACTGGTGCGGAGCGAGAAGGTGGGTCGGGTGCGGACCTGCCGGCTCGGCCCGCGCCGACTGGAGGAGGCAGCTGCCTGGATCGAAAGCTACCGCCAGCTCTGGGACGCACGCTTCGACGAGCTGGACAAAGTTGTCGAGGAATTGAAACGGAAGGAGAAGGTCGATGAACGCAAAAAGAGAGAGTGAGGTTGCCCCCATGAAGAACCGTACGACGGTGGAGCGGAAGTCCGAGCGTGAGCTTGTCGTCACGCGAACTTTCAACGGCCCGGCGCGCCTCGTGTTCGAGGCGTGGACCAAGCCCGAGCTGTTCAGGCAGTGGTGGGTGCCGAAGTCGATGGGAATGTCCCTGCTTTCCTGCGAAATGGATGTTCGTGTCGGGGGCAGGTACCGTTTGGAGTTCGCACACGGGGACTCACAGGCGGCATTCTTCGGCACGTACAAGGAAGTAACACCGCGCTCGCGCCTCGTCTGGACCAATGAGGAAAGTGACGAGGGTTCTGTCACGACGGTGACCTTCGCGGAAAAAGGCGGCAGGACGTTGCTGGTCATGCACGAGCTTTATCCCTCGAAGGAAGCTCTCGACGCCGCCGGCACCGGGGCGGCGGATGCGATGGGAGAGACGTTCGAGCAACTGGACGAGCTTCTCGTCACCCTGGGCGCGAGCGTGGGACGGTCATGAAGTCGTCGAGCTCGCGTAGGCGTTCGACATGGCGCGCACGGGGCTGCGGAAGCATGTCCGCATCCTCGAAGCAGCGGGGCTGGTGATGACCGAAAAGGTGGGACGGGTCCGCACCTGTCGCGTCGGTGCCCAGCGCTGGCTGCCCGCGCGACTTGGATGAGTTCGCCCGCCCCCACTTTCATTTCCGAGCCGGCTGTTTTCATTTCATTCCCCTGCGTGGGTCAGGGCCGTCGAAAGCTCCCTCGGCCGATCGACAATAGAGTGGGGCCAGGAGACCACGGTGTCTGGAGTCGTGGCCCCGAGTATTGCCGCCTCCTTTACTTCGGCATATCTTCGGGCTCGGCCATTCCGCCGGTCCCGTCCAGGAGATCCCCTGATGCAGTTCACTGAACTCTTCATCCGCCGCCCGGTCCTGTCCAGCATGGTCAGCCTGGGGATCGTCCTCATCGGGGTGATTGGTTACAGCCGCCTTGCCGTGCGTGAGTTCCCCGACGCTGACGCACCGGTCGTCACCGTCACCGTCACGCTGCCCGGCGCGAGCCCGCAAGTGATGGAATCGGCGGTCACCGACGTCCTGGAAGAGGAACTCTCCAGCGTCGAGGGACTCCGCACCATCACGAGTTCGAGCCAGGAGCAAGTGAGCACGATCACCCTGGAGTTCACCCTCGACCGCAAGATCGAGGATGCCGCCCAGGACGTGCGCGAGAAGGTGTCGCGGGTCCGGGGATTCCTCCCCGAGGACATCGACGAGCCGGTGATCGCGAAGGAGGACGCCGACGCCTTCCCGATCATCTTCCTGGCCCTGACGTCCAAGAGCTACGACTTGATGGAGCTCTCGGACCTCGCCGACCGGGTGCTCAAGCCGCGGATCCAGACCATTCCGGGGGTCTCAGGCGCGGCGATCTTCGGCGAACGGCGCTTCGCGATGCGGGTCTGGCTGTCGCCCGCTGAGCTCGCGGCACGGCGCCTCACCGCGCAGGACGTGGAGCAGGCGATCCGCACCCGGAGCGTGGAGATCCCGGCCGGCCGCATCGAGTCGGAGCGCCGGGAGTTCTCGGCACGCTTCCTCGGCGAGATGCACACGCCGGAGGAGTTCGCGGACCTTACGGTCGCCAACCAGGGAGGCACCCTCGTCAAGCTGGGGGATGTGGCCCGGGTGGAGCCGGGCCCCGAGGACGAGCGCTCGGTGACCCGCTATTCCGCCGAGCCCGGCGTTTTCATCGGGGTGGTCCGCCAGTCCAAGGCCAACGTCATCGAGGTGGCCGAGGGGGTGCACGCGGAGCTCGACCGGATCCGCGCCGAGCTCCCGCCGGGGGTGGAGCTGCAGATGGCGTTCGACGGCTCGGTGTTCGTGCAGAAGTCGATCAAGGAGGCGCAGGAGACGCTGCTGATCACCGCCGGGCTTGTGATCGTCATCATCTTCCTCTTCCTCGGCACCCTGCGGGCCACGGTGATCCCGGCGCTCGCGATCCCGGTGTCGATCGTCGGCACGTTCGCGTTCATCGCGGCGCTGGGCTACTCGATCAACTCCCTGACCCTGCTCGGCCTCATCCTCGCCATCGGGATCGTGGTGGACGACGCGATCATCGTGCTGGAGAACGCCTACCGCCACCAGGAGGAGCTCCACAAGGATCCCGAGACCGCCGCCATCGACGGCACCCGCGAGATCACGACGGCGGTCATCGCGACCACCATCGCGCTCATCGCCGTGTTCTCCCCCCTGCTCTTCCTCACCGGCGCCACGGGGCGGCTCTTCAATGAGTTCGGCGTCGCGGTGGGCGGGTCGGTGCTCATCTCCGGTATCGTCGCGCTGACCCTCACGCCGATGCTCTGCTCCAAGATCCTCCGGGTGGTGCAGCGGGACACTCCCTGGCACCACGCCATCGGCGTCGGTCTCGCGAAGGTGACGGAGCTGTACTCCCGCCTGCTCGGGCAAGCGCTCCGCCGGCCGTTCGCCGTGATCGGCGGCGGGGTGGCGCTCACGGTCGTCGCCGCGCTCGTCTTCCTGTCGCTCGAGCGGGAATTCGTCCCGACCGAGGACCGCGGCTTCTTCTTCACCTTCGTGATCGCCCCCGAAGGGGCCACGGTGGCGTACACCGACGAATACGTGAAGCAGGTCGAAGCGATCGTGCTGCGCGACCCGAGCGTCCGCTCCACCTTCGCCGTGGTCGGCTTCGGCGGGGGCCCGAGCTCGGGGATCGTCGGCGGCATCCTGAAGGATCAGAACGAACGGGCGGTCGCGGCCTCGGATGTCGTGACCACGCTGCAGGGCCAGCTCTTCTTCGGGGTCCCGGGGGTCTTCGCCTTCGCGGCCAACCCGCCCGCGTTCGGCGGCTTCGGTGCCCCGGTCCAGTTCGTGGTGAAGCACCGCGACTTCGAGACCTTGGTCCATGCGATGGACACCCTCGGCGTGCGCGCCGCGAAGATCCCCGGGCTCCTCAACATCCAGTTCGACCTCAAGGTGACCCGTCCCGAGCTGGTGGTCTCGCTCGACCGCGACCGCGCCGAGGACCTCGGGGTCCCGGCGCGCGACATCGCGACGACCCTCGGCACCCTCCTCGGCGGACGGGACGTGGCCCGCTTCACGTCGGACAACAAGCTCTACGACGTGATCCTCCGACTCGACCCTTCCGACCGCGCCACGCCCTCGGACATCAGCGGCCTCCAGGTCCGCGGAAGCAACGGCGCCCTCGTGCCGCTCGACGCGGTGGTGCGCACCGAGGAGCGGATCGGGCCGCGCCAGCTCAACCACCATGACCGGATGCGTTCCTTCACCCTGGAGGCCTACCTGGCGCCAGGGTTCACGCTCGGGCAGGCCATCGACTCGCTCCGCGCCGCGTCCGCCGAAGTGCTCCCGCCCGGGAGCGTCACCGACCTGGCCGGCGAGTCCCGGGAGCTGGAGGAGAGCGGGAGCGCGCTCTACTTCGCCTTCGTGTTGGCGATGATATTCGTCTTCATGGTGCTGGCGGCGCAGTTCGAATCGCTGCTCCACCCCTTCACCGTGCTCCTCGCGGTGCCGTTGGCGGTGGCGGGGGCGCTGCTCGCGCTCAAGCTCACGGGCTCGACCCTCAACATCTACAGCCAGGTCGGGATGATCCTCCTCATCGGCCTGGTGTCGAAGAACTCGATCCTGCTCGTGACCTACGGCAACGATCTCCGGGCACGGGGGAAGGACGCCCTGGAGGCGATCACCGAGGCAGGACGGATCCGGCTCCGCCCGATCCTGATGACCTCGGTGGCCACGATCTTCGGCGCCCTGCCGATCGCGCTTGGCCTCGGCGCCGGCGCCGGGAGCCGGCGGCCGCTCGGGTACGCCATCATCGGCGGCATGGTGGTCTCGACGGTGCTCACCCTCTTCCTGGTGCCCGCCGTCTTCCTGCTGTTCGAGCGGATGCGGCACGCCCGCGCCCGGGTGCTGGTGCGGGTACCGGTCACGGCGGTCCTGCTCTGCGCGCTGATCGGCGCCACTCCGCGCGCCGTCGCCGCGCAGTCCGCGGCGCCGATCCCGGTGGTGACGCTGCGTGACGCGCGGACCCGTGCCCTCGCCGTCGACCCGGTCGCGGTGACGGGGCGGGCCAACGCCGCGGCGGCCTCATGGGAGCGGCGCTCCGCCTGGGCCGACCTGCTGACACCGCAGGTGACCCTCGGCACCAGCTACACTCACTTCACCACCCAGTTCATCAATTTCGGCACCTTCCAGCCGGGGCAGAACTCCACCAACGCCACGATCGAGGCGCGGTACCAGCTCCTCGGACCGGGGCGGTTCACCACCCTCCGTCGGGCCTCGGCCTCGCTGGGGGAGGCCAATGCTAACGCGACCGCGGCCCGGTTCCGGAGCGAGCTCGCCACCGACGATGCCTACTACGCCGTCCTGGCGGAGGGGGAGCTCGCCCGGGTCGCAATCGACCGGGTGAAACGGGCCGAGGAGCAGATGGCGCGGGCGCGGGCGCGGGTCCTGGCGGGGAGCGTCATCTCGTCCGACTCGCTGCAGACCTATCTGGAGCTCAACCGTGCCCGGCTCGAAGTGCTGCAGCGCGATTCCGCCCTCACCGTCGCGCGGCTCGCGCTGGGACGGCGGATCGGGCTGACGGGTCCGGCCGCCGCCGCCGCCATCGATTCCGCGCCGACCCCCGCCCTGCCGCTGACCCTCGAGCAGGCCACCGCAGAACTCCGCGAACGGGGCCCCGAGATCGAGGCCGCGCGTGCCTCCGAGACCAAGGCTTCCGCGGGGCTGTGGGGGACGCGGGAGCGGTATCTCCCCGACGTGACCCTGAGCGCCTCCTCCGGGGTATACGACTCGGTCTTCTTCCCGAGCGCCGTGAAACGGAGTCAGGTGGTCCTCACCGCATCGTTCCCGCTCTGGGATGCGGGGCACCGCGAGGTGGCCGTGGCGCAGGCCCGCGCCGCGCGTGATATCGCCCAGGCCAACCGTGAGGAGCGCGAGCGCGCCACCGCCGAGGAGATGGCCAAGTCGTGGAACGGTTTCCTCACGGCCCAGGCGGGGCTCGAGCTGGCCCGGATCGGCGTGGTGGTGTCGGCCGAGAACTACCGGATCCAGGAATCCCGCTACCGCGAGGGAGCCTCGACCATCATCGACCTGATGTTGGCGCAGGTGGCCGTGGGCGAATCCGAAGCGGCATTGGTACAATCACGATATGCGGCGCGGCTCTCGCTGGCGCGGATCGAGTCGCTGCTCGGTCGCCGACTCTTCGATGCATCCAACTAGGGTACTGAGGCCACGATGACGAATGCGATGATGGATATGCCGGACGCCGCGCGACGCTACCGCCGCCCCCTGATCTGGGGAGGGGCCGTCGTCGTGATCGTGGCCGCCACCATGGCCTACCGCTCGTTCGGCCGGTCGGGCGCCGCGGCGGCGGGAGGTGGCGCCGCCGGAGGCCCGCCCGGGGGGATGCCTCCGATGCCGGTAGACGTCGACACGGCCCGCACCGGCAAGGTGGTGGACGCCGTGCGGGCGACCGGGAAGATCGAGGCGGTGCAGTCGATCGAGCTCCGCGCCGACGGGGCGGGCCGGGTGACGACGCTCCTCTTCCGCGAGGGGCAATACGTCGCGGCGGGGACGGCGCTGATCAAGCTCGACGATGAAATGCTCCGTGCCGAAGTGGCGCGGGCCGAGGCGGAACGGGACCTGGCCAGGCAGAAGCTCGGCCGGGCCGACCGGCTCCGCACCGACAACGCGAATGCACCCGCGGACTATGAGGAGGCCGCGGCCGGCGCGCGCGCGGCCGACGCGGCGCTCGCGTCGCTGCAGGTCCAGTTGCAACACGCCACCATCCGCGCCCCGTTCGGGGGGGTGGTGGGCCAGCGCTTTGTGAGCCTGGGCGACTACGTGACCCCGGCGACCCGGCTCCTGAGCCTGCAGACCACCGACCCGCAGCGGGTGGTGATCGACATCCCGGAGCGGCACGCGGCGCAGCTCCGGTCCGGACAGTCGGTGGAGTTCACTATCGCCGCGCAGCCGGCGCGGACCTTCCACGCCATAGTAGACTTCGTCGACCCGATGGTGCAGGAGGCCGGGCGGACCATCCTGGTGAAGGCGCGGGCGCCGAACCCGGGAGGGCTCCTCAAGGCGGGGATGTTCGTGGAGGCGCGGCTCGCGACCGGGACCCGCACCGGGGCCGTGGTCGTGCCCGAGGACGCCATCCAGCCGCTCCGCACCTTGAACGTGGTCTGGGCCATCGTGGACGGCAAAGCCGCGCGGCGCACCGTCCAGCTCGGCGCCCGCACCGCCGGGGTGGTCGAGGTGCTGAGCGGCGTGAAGGCGGGGGAACAGGTCGTCGTCGGTGGCCTGGAGCGGATGCAGGAAGGGATGGCGGTCGCGGCACGCCAGCGCGGGGCGGCCGCGGCTGGCGGACCGGACCGAAAGCCCGCTCCCTGAACCAATAGGGCGGGCTCTCTGGGCCCGCCTTTTGTGACGAAGGGGCCCATAGGGCGGGCCTTTCAGGCCCGCCGTCCGGAGGAGAAGAGATCGCGTCAACGGCGGCCCTGAAAGGGCCGCCCTATAGGCCCGTTGTTGAGATTCTGCCGCTTTGCGGCACCATTCGCCCCCTCCCCCACCCCTCCCCCTATCGGGGGAGGGGCTTTTCCTGAGCGTCCGAGCGTCTGTTGACCGTTAACTTGAGTGCGTCCTCAACTCGAGTCCCC
>JANLXK010000009.1:0-1857 GCA_031365045.1 Gemmatimonadota bacterium
CGCGGCCTCCGGCCCCGGCGTCGGCGCGACCGGATGCGTCGTGTCACCAGCCGTTTGCCCACTGGCCCCCTGGCCCACCGGCCCACATCGGCCGTTCAGGAAATTGAGTCCATTCCGGAGCTCGACATTCAGTGTGTCCGCGCGCGTCAGCCCGGCGGCCAGCCAGCGGCACCCGTCAGCGGTGTGATCCTGCCGGAAATAGGCCCGCGCGGCCCAGAGGGCGGCATCGGGGATCACTTCGCTCTGGGGATAGTCGCTGGCCAGTCGCTCGGCCGTACGCACCACGCCCGGCAGGTCGCCGCGGGCGAAGTTCATCTGCATCAACCGGAGCAGCGCGTCGTCCGACCAGGCCGACCCGTTGAATTCCACCACCAGCCGCCGGAACTGCCGCTCCATCTCCCCGCTGGTCGCCGCCACCACTCCGGCCGAATAGAGCGCCTCGGCGTAGAGCGGCTCGGAGGCGGGAGTGGCGTCGAGGATCCGCTTCACCTGTACCCGCGCGGAGTCACCCTGACCTTCCTGCGCGAGGCGCACGGCGGACACGAGGCGGGGATCGGTCTGTGCGACCAGACGGCAGGGCGGCAAGACGGCAAGGAGTCCCGCGCACACGAGGACCCATGACCCGCGACCCGCGACCCGCGACCCGTGACTCATCATGCAGCTCCTTCCGCGGGCATTCGCGCGGCGATCTGAAGCACGAGATCCGTCAACACACCCTCTTCGGACGAGACCCTCGTGTCCTTGAGCGCCTGGTCGGCCGCGAGGAGGGCGGCGAGGGCGCGACGGAGCCGGCCTTGCGGCCATTCGCTCGCGACCTCGACGAGCATGTTGACGAAAGCCTTCCACACGCCGATGCGACCCGGCCGGTTCTTCGTCATCGTGTCCCAGGTCGCCTTGTTGAGTTCGAACCCGCGGAGCTTCTTGTCGTAGTGCGCGCGGGTCACGCCGAGGATGATGAGCGAGGTGCCGAGGAGGGAGACGAGACCGACGCCGGAGACGCCGCTCTGGCCGAGGATGCGCGGGAGCATCGCCACCGCAGTGGTCACGTCGCGCCGGAGCACCGCGTCGCGCCAGTCGAAGATCGTCTCACCGAAGCGGATGCCGACCATCTCCCCCACCACATCGACGCCGATCGGATCGGTGCTGCCGAGGGCGGCGAGCTTCTCGAGCTCGAGCCGGAGCAGGGCGAGCTGCGGACCCGCGGCGTTGACGAGGTGCGCCGCCCCTTCGGGCGTAAGCGGAACATTTTGCTGCTTGGCGCGGCGCGTCACCCACGCCAGCGCTTCCTCGATGTTGAGCTCGGCGAAATTCACGACTTTCGCGTGGGCGCCGAGTTCGTCGTCGATCTCGTCCTTCTTCTCGTCCTTCGGAGGACCCTGGTGCAGGACGAGGAGGGTCTCGGCGGCCGGCTTCGCGACGTACTCGAGGAGGACCTTCCGCGCTGGGCTCTTCACGGTCCAGCCGTCGACGTCCCGGATCACCACGACCCGCTTCTCGGCCATCATCGGGAGGGTGTTGACCAGGGCGTGGAGCGCTTCGGGATCGAGGGAGGGGGCGTGACGGACGTCGTAGTTGAAATCGCGGGAGGCGGGGTCGACCGCGAGGTCGACGAGCGCGGTCAGCGCCTCCTCCTTGAGCGTCTCCTCGGCGCCGTGGAAGTAGTAGACCGAGGCCAACTTACCGGCCTTGACCTCCTTCCGGAGGGCGTTGAGCGAGAGGGTGGGCATGACACTCTAATGTAGGGGGGAAGGCGGCATGGCACACCTGCGGACCTCACCCCCGACCCCCTCCCCGAAAACCGGGGAGGGGGAGCAGATCCGGTGGATCCCCCCTCTCCGGTTTTCGGAGAGGGGGCTA
>JANLXK010000073.1:0-4591 GCA_031365045.1 Gemmatimonadota bacterium
GTCTCCCGCCATCGCGTGGGCGGTAAGGGCGATGATCGGCACGCGCGCGAGCGCCGGTTCCGCGCGGATCTGCCGGGTGGCCTCCCAGCCGTCGATCACCGGGAGGCTCATGTCCATCAGGATGATGTCGTAGGGCCCCGCCTTCGCCATCGCCACTCCCTCGGCGCCGTCGACCGCCATCGCGACCTCGTACCCCACCTTGATCAGGCGGCGGGAGAGCATGTCGCGATTCATCTCGTTGTCCTCGACCAGCAACACGCGTGGCATCAACGGGGCTCCACAGGGTGAGAGTGCGATCCCCTGAGCCGGGTCCCGAGCCGGGAGGCGATCTCGGAGAGGAGTTCGTCGCGCGAGTACCCCCCCTTCTGCAGGACGGCCGAGACATGCCCGTTCAACCGCCGGTGATCCTCCGGCGTCAGGTCCTTGGCGGTCACGATGATCACCGGCGCCGTGCTCGACCGGGGAGGGGCGCGGAGCGCCTCGAGGAACTCGAACCCGTTCATTTCGGGCATCATCAGGTCGAGCAGGACGAGAGAGGGCGGGGCCTCATCGTAGCACGCCAGCCCTTCACGCCCGTTCCGCGCCACCCGGACCACCCATCCTTCCCCTTCGAGGGTCCGACGCACTAGCTCGGCGGTGGGCGCGTCGTCCTCCACCACCAGGACGCTCCGCGCCTCTTCGTCGGTCCGGTACCGCGCCAGCACCCGCCGGAGCTGCTCGCGGTCGATCGGCTTGGTGACGTATTCGGCCGCACCGAGGGCGTAGCCGAGCTTCTTGTCGTCCACCACGGTGAGCATGATGACGGGCACGTCGGCGAGCGCCGGATCGTCCTTCAGGGCGGCCAGCACCGCCCATCCGTCCATCCCCGGCATCATCACGTCGAGGGTGATGGCGTCGGGGCGGTGCTGACGGGCCAGGGCGATCCCCGCCTCGCCGCTCGCCGCCTCATCGACCGCGAATCCCTCGCGCACCAGGAAGCGGCGGAGCAGGGCGCGGACCGAAGCCTCATCGTCGATGACCAGGATGCGCCCGGCGGTGCCGGCCGAGGGCGTGGAGGACGTGAGGGCCGGAGGTGCGGCCGCCGCCTCGACATCCTCCGGTAGGCACAGTGTGAACGTCGACCCCACCCCCGGGGTGCTCTCCACCTCGATCCGTCCCCCCATCATCTCGCCGAAGCGCCGAGTGATCGCGAGCCCCAGCCCGGTGCCGCCGAACCGCCGCGTGGTCGAGGCCTCGGCCTGGGTGAACGCCTCGAAGAGCCGTCCCTGCTGTTCGGGGGTCATCCCGATCCCTTCGTCGCGTACCCGGAAGAGGAGGTCGTGGCCCGTCCATGTGGTGGAGGGCGCGCGGGCCACCTCGAGGTGGATCTTCCCCTTGTCGGTGAACTTGGTGGCGTTGGAGAGGAGGTTCAGGAGCATCTGCCGCACCTTGGTCAGGTCGGCGCGGAGTGCGCCCACGTCCTCCGCCACCGCCACCTCGAGGGTGTTGGCGTTCTGCGCGATGAGGGGGCGGATGGTGGTCTGCACCTCCTCGACCAGGACGCGGACGTCGAAGGTCTCGAGGTAGAGCTCCATCTTCCCCGCCTCGATCTTGGAGAGGTCAAGGACGTCGTTGATGAGCGCGAGGAGGTGCCGCCCCGAAGAGCGGATCTTCTCCAGGTCGGAGGCCTGCTCCCCGTTCCCCCGTTCCTCGGCGTCCTCCTTCAGCATCTCGGAATAGCCGATGATGGCGTTGAGGGGGGTCCGGAGCTCGTGGCTCATGTTCGCGAGGAAGCGGCTCTTGGCCTGGTTGGCCGACTCGGCCTCGCTCTTGGCCTTCAGCAGGTCGGTGACGTCGTGGTAGAGCGCCATGATGCCGACGTTCTTCCCGTCCACCGCCACGGGGACGCCGGCGAGCTCCACGTCGATCAGGGTCCCGTCCCGGCGGCGGCGTTTGCCGATCCCCTTGGCCGTGGTGCTGGTGGCCTGGCTGGTATAGGCGTGGGCCTCGGCCAGGGTGCGCTCGTCGTTGATCAGGGAGTCGAGCTCCCGGCCCAGCGACTCCTCGAGCGTGTAGCCGAAGAGGGTCTCGAAGGCGGGGTTGAACGAGGTGATCCGACCGTCGAGTGCGAGCGTCACGATGGCCACCGGCGAGTTGGCCACGACCGCCGCGAAATACTCCCGCTGCCGCTTGGCGTCGGTGTAGAGCCGGGCGTTCTCGATGGCGATGGCCGCCTGCGGCGCGAAGAGCTGGAGCAGCCGCAGGTCGTCGGGACCGAAATGGCGGGTCGGGTCGGCGTGGACGCTGGCGATGGCCCCAACGAGCCGCTGGCCGATGAGCAGGGGGGCCACCATCACCGCCTGCACCGTGTCGCGGACGTCGGAGTACTTGGTCGACCGGCCGGCCCACTGGTCGTAGTTGGGGATGATGAGCGGTTCGTGCGACACCGCGACCTTCCCCATCGCCCCCTCGCCGAGCGCCAGCCGCGTGCCGGTCGAGTCGCGCGAGATCCCCGCGCTCGCCACGACGTGGAGCTGCTGGGTCTCCTCCTCGAAGATCGCGAGCTCGCCGCCGGTCACGCCCAAGAGCGCCACGGCGCGCCCGAGCACGGCGTGGAGAAGCTTGGAGAGCTCGAGCTCGCCCGAGAGATCGGCCATCGTGTCGAGGAGGGCCTGCTGCTCGTCGGCGCGGCGGCGCGCGTTGATCAGGAGCCGGGCCCGGCCGATGGCGAGCGCGGCGTAGTCGGCCACGGCCGAGAGCACCTTGAAGTCGGCGCCGCTGAAGGCGTCGGGCTCGGCGCTCTCCACCACGAGGACGCCGATGGAGCGATCGTCCACCCGGAGGGGGATGTCCACCTCCGATCCGGTCCGCCGGGAACGGTCCTTCGTGGAGCCGGTGTTGAGGCTCGGGAGGTACGACTTCTCCGCCGTGACCCGGGGGGAGTAGTGGAGCTTCCCGTCCTTGATGGCGCGATCGCTCAAGCCCTCGCCCGGGTGCAGCCGCCAGCCGACGGGCACGCCGTCCCACCCGAGGCTCGCCTGGAGCACCCGGTCACCGGCGGGGTCGAGCAGGAAAAGCCCGAGGAAGTCGTAGCCGAGGGCATCGTCGTGGAGCCCTGCGACGACGCGCGCACAGACCTCCCCCTCGTCGTGTGCCGCGGCCACCTCGGTCGAGAGCCGAAGCAGGGCGGACTGTCGCTGGGCGAGGGTACCGGCCTTGCGACGCTGGGGCGCGTTGCGCGCCTTGCGCGCCTTCAGCGCCTTCTTGGCTTGCTTTTTCGGGGGCATTGCCGACGGGTGCAGGGGGATAGTGCGGGACCTTCGAATGTCCCCCCGGACGGGGGGGAATGCAAGTCAGGGCGGCGCCTCAAGCCTGCAGCACCCGCAGCTCGGCGTCGGTGTGGCGGAGCCGAAGGGCGAGGACCCGCGCCAGTCCTTCGAAGAGCGCCCGCGCGGCCCGCGGGTGTTCGTCCGCGAAGCGGTCGAAGGCGGCCCGGGAGAGGACGTACAGCTCGGTATCGGTGAACGCGAGGGCGTCGGCCGAGCGGCTGTCGCGGTCGAGGAAGGCCATCTCGCCGAAGAAGTCCCCCCGCGCGAAGCTGGCGAGGTGATGCCCCTGGCCGCCGGCCAGTGGGAGCACGATGCGGACCGACCCGCGCCGGATCAGGAACAGATCGTCGTCGGTATCGCCCCGCGCGAAGATCCGCTGGCCGGCGTTGAACTTCCGCTGCTCCATGCACGCCCCGAGGGCCGCCAGGGTCTCGGTCTTCCGCCCGGCGAACAGATCGATCTCCTCGAGCTCGAGCAGGTGCTCTTCGTCCAGCCGCAATCCCGCTTCGGCCAGGAGTCGGTCCTCGACCCATTCCATGGCCTCGTCGAGTTCGCCGAAGACCCGGACCGGGCTCTCGGGCCGCACCAACCCCACCTTGTC
The DNA here is from genome assembly GCA_031365045.1 of Gemmatimonadota bacterium. Taxonomy (GTDB): domain Bacteria; phylum Gemmatimonadota; class Gemmatimonadetes; order Gemmatimonadales; family GWC2-71-9; genus CAMLHU01. The sequence goes on from JANLXK010000073.1 coordinate 3,910, forward strand.
GAAATAGCCCTGCATGTCCCTCCCGCTCGGCAGGGTGCGGGGGATCTGGCTCAGGATGAGGATCCCCTGGTGCTCCGCGAGCCGGTCCTTGACCTGCTCCAGCATGTGCGCGGCGGTCACGTCCACCGACTGCACGCGCCGGAGATCGAGGATGACGTAGGTACAGGTCTTGAGCGCGGGCTCGAGGGCGGTGTAGAGCTGGTCGGTGGTGCCGAAGAAGAGGCTCCCCTGCAGCTCGATGATGGCGGTCCGGCTGCCCCGTTCCCGGAGGATCGCCATCGCGGCCGGGAGACGGACCTGCTTCGAGAAGACCTGGTCACCGGACATCTGGCGGCGCACCACCGTCCCGCCGATCTGCTCGCGGAGGAAGAGGAGGATGGCGAGCGCGATCCCCACCCCCGAGGCCGCGATCAGGCTCACGGTGAGCGCGGTGATCACGACCGCCGCGATCACGGCGAAATCGAGGATGGTGGAGCGCGAGCGGAGGAAGCCGAAGCTGTGGCGGTCGATCATCCGGATCCCGACCACGATCAGGATGGCGGCGAGCGCCGCGACCGGCACCCAGGCGACGAGCCCCCCCAGCGCCAGGAACGCCGCCAGGGCGAACACCCCCTCCAGCACGCTCGAGCGCCGGGTCACGCCGCCGCTCGAGAGGTTCACCAGGGTGGCCCCCATCGTCCCG
>JANLXK010000103.1:0-9976 GCA_031365045.1 Gemmatimonadota bacterium
CTGGAGCGCCGGGATCGTGGCGTCGGGGAGGTGGGCGAAGAGGGCGTTCGCCTCGGGGACCCGGGCGAGACGGACCCCCTTGACCTTTCCCGCCCCCTCGGCGAGCCGGCGCGCCATCGCGTTGGCGTGGCCGCCGAGGCGGAGCCAGAGATCGTCGGCCAGGAGGGCGTCCACCTGGGCGGAGAGGTAGCGCATCTTGCTCGCGAGCTGCATCCCCTGCTTGCGGACGTGCTTGAACCCTTCGGCGAGCGCGGGATCGAGGAAGACCACGACTTCCGCCCCCATCCCGCCATTCTTGGTGAACCCGAAGCTCAGCACATCGATGCCGAGGGCGCGGGTGGTGGCGCGAAGGTCACCGCCCAGCGCGGCCGTGGCGTTGGCGATCCGGGCGCCGTCCATGTGGACATACATCTTGTGTCGATGCGCCCAGTCGGAGAGCGTCGTGAGCTCGGCGGGAGTGTAGACCGTGCCCCGCTCGGTAGACTGGGTGATGGCCACCACCCGCGGCTGGACGTGGTGGATGTCGCCGATGGCCGCGAGGAGCGGCTCGAGCTGGGGGACACGAAGTTTGCCGTCGGGGGTCGCGAGGTCGATCAGCTTGGCGCCGGTGAACCGCTCCGGGGCCCCGCCTTCGTCGGCGTGGATATGAGCGTCCTCCGTGCAGATCACCGCATCGCGAGGACGGAGGAGGCCCGAGAGTCCGAGCACGTTGGCGCCGGTGCCGTTCCAGACCGGGAAGGCCTCGACGTCGGCACCGAGAAGGGCGCGGATCCGCTCGAGGGCGCGCGCCGTCCAGGGGTCGTCGCCATAGGCCGGCGTGTGCCCCTCGTTGGCGGCCGCGACGGCGGCGAGGACCTTCGGATGGACCGGGGCGGTATTGTCGCTGGCGAAATTGGCCATCAGCGTCGCGCCCGGATCACATTGAGGCGCCCGGGGTGCAGGGTGATCGCCAGTTCGGTGGCGCCGGGGCAGCGGAGCTCTCCGTCGGCGTGGAGGGCGATCGCCGTCGGGGCGCGGAAGGTGATCTTCTCGGTGCGCCCCATCCAGCACTCCCTGAACCGATGATGCTGCCCGGCCATCACCGTCGGCACGAGCGCCAGCAGCTTGAGCATCGGGACCGGGCGGATGGCGCAGACGTCGAAGAAGCCGTCATCGGGGCGGGCCCCGGGCATCAGGTGGAACCCGCCCCCTTCGACCGCCCCGATCCCGACCGCGACCATCAGCCACTTGCCCGTGAAGCGTTCCTGGCCGACCTCGATCTCGAGCTCGAGATCCTGATAGATCCGGAGCGCGGCCACCAACGCCATCCCGTACGCCAGGGTCCCGCGAAAGTGCTTGACCGACCGGAGCTGACTCGCCACCTCCGCGTCGAGCCCGATGCCGAGGGTGTTGACGAAATACTCTCCCCAGGCCTCGCCGACGTCGAAGTGAGCGATCTGCCCCTTCACGATCCCGACGATCGCCTCGCGGGGACCCAGGCCGTCGGTCCCCACCAGCTTGGCGAAATCGTTCCCGGTCCCTTCCGGCACGACCGTAAGGGATGGCAGGCGGGCCAGCTTGGCCGCGAGGATCCCGTTCGCCGCCTCGTGCACCGTGCCGTCCCCGCCGACCACGATGACCCGCTCCACCCCCCGTTCCGCCGCCGACCGGCCGAGGCGCACGCCGTCACCGGGGGCCTCGGTGGCGAGGAGCTCGACGTCCCGGAAGTGCCGACGCGCCTCGTCGACCACCGCGTTAACGGTGGCCTTGGCCTTGCCTCGGCCGGCGACGGGGTTGTAGAGGATGGCAGTGGACATGGGGAAAAAGGTAAGGGGTGAGGGGTGAGGAGTGAGGGGGCGACTCGGTCGGTATCCGTGGCGTTGTCCCCCTCACCCCTTACCCCTTACCCCTCACGCTACTGCCACCACTTCGATCTCCACCAGCACGTTCCGCGGCAGCCCTTTGGCCGCGACCGTCGAGCGGGCGGGGCGATGCCCCCCGAACCAGCGGGCGTAGACCTCGTTCATCGCGGCGAAATCGTCCATCGTGGAGAGGAAGACGGTGGTCTTGACCACCTGGGAGAGGGAGGACCCCGCCGACTGGAGGATCGCCTGCAGGTTGGTCATCACCCGCTCGGTCTGCGCCTTCACATCGCCCGGAACGATCTCCATCGTGGCGGGATCGAGGGCGATCTGCCCGGCGGTGAAAATGAAGCCGTTGGCGATGGTCCCCTGACTGTAGGGGCCGATGGCCTTGGGCGCGGCGTCCGTGGCGATGTATTCGATGCTCATTCGGCGCTCGTACCTGTTGTGGGTTCGCTGCAATGCCTTCTTGGATCGCGAAAGCGCGAAAGAGCGAAAACACTTCTCTTTTCAATCAGCGGGCATTTCCCTATCGACAACATCCATATTGGAAGGTGCGACGAGGCCTGCATCCCCACACCTACAAAACCGTTGGAGCTCAACGATTCATCGATCCGTACGCTCCGGAACGGAGGCGCGTCTTCGCTCTTTCGCGCTTTCGCAGCCCCCTCCCTCCTCCTAGAACAAGCCTTCGATCACCCCGTCCGGATTGATGCGGATCGCCTCGGCCGCGGGCACCTTCGAGAGCCCCGGCATCGTCATGATGTCCCCCGCGAGCGCGACCACGAAGCCCGCACCGGCGGAGGGGGTGACATCCTTCACGGTGATGCGGAACCCCGTCGGCCGGCCCAGCTTGGTCGGGTCGTCGGAGAGAGAATACTGGTTCTTGGCGATGCAGACGGGGGTTTGCCCCAGCCCGATGGACTCGAGGAGGTGGATGTTCTTCTCGGCCGCCTGCGTGTAATCGACGCCGTCGGCGCCGTAGATCTCGCGCGCGATGATACCGATCTTCTCCTTGATCGGGAGCTTCTCGTCGTAGAGCGGCTTGAAGTCGGCCTTCCCTTCCTTGAGGATCGCGAGCACTTCCTTCGCCACCGCCTCGCCCCCCTTCCCGCCTTCGGCCCAGACATCCGAGAGCGCCCCGCGGGCGCCCCAGCTCGCCACCGCGTCAAGGACGGTCTTCACCTCTTCATCGGTGTCGCTGGTAAAGCGGTTGAGCGCCACGACCGAGGGGACGCCGAACTTGGCGATGTTCTCGACGTGCGCCTGGAGGTTCACCATCCCGCGCTTCAGGGCCGCGACGTCGGGAGTGCCGAGGTCGGCCTTCTTGACCCCGCCGTGCATCTTGAGCGCGCGGACGGTGGCGACGATGACCGTGGCCTCGGGCTTGAGGCCCCCGAAGCGGCACTTGATGTCGAAGAACTTCTCCGCGCCGAGGTCAGCGCCGAATCCGGCCTCGGTGCAGACGATGTCGGCGAGGCCGAGGGCGAGCTTGGTGGCGGCGAGCGAATTGCAGCCGTGGGCGATGTTGCCGAAGGGGCCGCCGTGGACGATGGCGGGGCCCCCTTCGAGGGTCTGCACCAGGTTCGGGAGCATCGCATCGCGGAGCAGCAGCGTCATCGCCCCCGACGCCTTGATCTCCTTGGCGGTGACCGGCTTCTTGTCGCGGGTGAAGCCGACCACGATCCGCCCCAGCCGCACTTCGAGATCGGTCAGGTCGTTCGCGAGGCAGAGGATCGCCATGATCTCCGACCCCGGCACGATGACCCAGCGTTCCTCGCGCACCGGCCCGGCATTGATCCCGCCGAGCGACAGTACCGCGTTCCGGAGGGCGCGGTCGTTCATGTCGATGGTGCGGGGCCAGGTGATGCGGCGCGGATCGAGCTGCAGGGTGTTGCCCCAGTGCAGATGATTGTCGATCATCGCGCTGAGGAGGTTATGCGCGCTGGTGATGGCGTGGAAGTCGCCGGTGAAGTGGAGGTTGATCTCGTCCATCGGGATCACCTGGGCGTAGCCGCCGCCGGCCGCGCCCCCCTTCACGCCGAACACCGGCCCGAGCGAGGGTTCGCGGATGCAGACCAGCACCTTCTGGCCCAGCCGCCGGAAGGCCTGGGCCAGGCCGACGGTGACGGTGCTCTTCCCTTCCCCGGCGGGGGTCGGGTTGATCCCGGTGACGAGGACGAGGCGCCCCTTGGTCTTGGCGCGGGCCGCGACGTGGGGAGCGATCTTCGCCTTGGTCTTGCCGTAGGGAAGGATGTCGTCGGGGCCGAGGCCGAGCTCGGCGGCCACGTCGGCGATGGGGCGCGGCTTGGCCGCCTGGGCGATCGCGATGTCGGACGGTACATTCGTGGCCATCAGTGATCCAGTGTGATGAGTAGTCAGTGGGCCAGGTGCGCCGCTCAGGACAGAGGTGGCCGCGAAAGTGCGAAAAAGCGAAGACTCTGCTCCGTCCGGGCAGGGGAGATCGCTCGCCCGGATGGGTACAACACTATTTGTGGGTCCTGGTGGCCTGCATCCCTGCACCCACCAATCTCGCCGGACCAGCCGCCGCGCGGGTGCGCGCTCCCTTGGACGGAGCGGCGCTTTCGCTTTCTCGCGCTTTCGCGACCCCCTGCCCGCCCCGCTACGACCTAGGAAATCCCGAAGAACACCTTACAGGCTCCGGTCGTTTCTGCCGCGAGCTGATCGAGCGAGACCCCCCGCACCGCCGCCACGCGCTCGGCCACCTGCGCCACGTAGGCCGGTTCGTTCCGCTTGCCGCGATGGGGGACCGGTGCAAGATAGGGGGCGTCGGTCTCCAGCATCAGGCAGCCCGCGGGGACGAGGCGGATCGCGTCGTCGAGCGTCCAGTTCTTGAAGGTGACCATCCCGCTGAACGAGACCCAGTGCCCCAGGGCGAGCGCCCCTTCGAGGAGGGCCATCCCGCTGGAGAACGAGTGCAGGACGGCGCGGACTTTCGGGAAGTTGCGGAGGGAGGCCAGGAGGTCGTCGTCGGCCTCGCGCGCATGGATCACGACGGGGAGTCCGAGCTCCTGGGCGAGGGCCAGCTGGGTCTCGCAGACCCGGCGCTGGACGTCGCGGGGAGAGTGGTCGTAATGGTAATCGAGGCCGATTTCGCCAAGCGCACGGGCGGACGGGCGGACGGGCGCACCGGTGAGGGCAGCGCGGAGCCACCCCTCATACTCGGGGCTCCACTCCTTGGCGTCATGCGGGTGGAGCCCGGCGACCACACTGACATCCGTCCGTCCGATCGCAAAGTCGAGCGCCGCCTCAGCGGCGGCGCGGGACTCTCCGATGATCACGACGTGGCCGACGCCCGCTGCCCGGGCCCTTGCCAGCACCTCGACGCGGTCCGCGTCGAACTGCCGGTCGAACAGGTGGCAGTGGGCGTCGATCAGCATGGACGGGTGGTGGCACAGTCAGTCTGAGAAGTGACCCGTGACCCGTGACCCGTGACCGGGCCTGCGCCCTCGATCCTCTCCAAAGGCCTGGTCACCGGTCACCGGTCACTGGTCACCACCAGCGTCAGCGCGTCGCGGCAGCCGTGGTGGCCGGGGCGGCCGTCGTCACCGACCGGGCCCCCTTCACGTCCTGGCCGGGCCAACGCTTCTCGATGTAAAGGAGCACCGGCGAGGCAATGAAGATCGACGACAGGGTACCGGTAAAGACGCCGAAGAACATCACCTGCGCGAACGGCCGGATGACCTCGCCGCCGAACACCAGCAGCGCCAGCAGCGTGGCGAGGGTGGTCCCGTGGGTCAGGATCGACCGCGGCAGGGTCTCGTTGACCGACCGGTTGAGGATGGCGTAGAGGTCGCTCCGCTTGTACTTGTGGAGGTTCTCCCGCACCCGATCGAAGATGATGATGGTGTCGTTGAGCGAATAGCCGACCATCGAGAGCACCGCCGAGACCACGACCAGGCTCACTTCCATCCGCATCAGGGCGATGAAGCCGATCGTGGCCACGATGTCGTGCGCGGTGGCGAGCACGGCCGCGACGCCGAAGCGCCATTCGAAGCGCCAGGCCAGGTAGACCAGCACCACGAGGAACGACAGCATCACGAGGTAGATGGCCTGGGTCCGGAGCTCCGCGCCGACCTTGGGGCCGACCGCGTAGCTGTGCTCGATGATATACCCCTTCTGGCCGTCGGCCTTGGCCGGCACGACCACGTCGAGCGCCCGCACGACCGCCGCGCGGGTGAGCGAGGTGTTGTCGGCATCGGTCCCGACCACGGCCGCGCGGGCCCGAATCACGAACGACCCCTGGCTCCCGAACTCCTGCAGCTCGGCGCCGTGCAGTCCCTCGGCGTCGAGGGCGGTGCGAATATGGCCGAAGTCGGGGCGCTGCTCCGCCCGGACCTGCACCAGCGTGCCGCCGGTGAACTCGACCGAGTAGTTCACCCCGCGGACGATCAGCATGATCAGCCCGGGGATGATGAAGGCGGCCGTCGCCGCCCACGCCCACTTCTGGACGCGGATGAAGTCGTAGTTGGCGTTGTGGAAGAATCGCATGGTCAGATGCTCAGTTCGGCCAGCGCGGGCTTCCGCTGCAGCCAGATCATGTAGAAGGTGCGCACCACGAAGATCGAGGTGATCATCGAGGCCGCGATGCCGAGCGACAGGGTCACCGCGAAGCCCTTGACGGGCCCGGTGCCGAACTGGAAGAGGAAGAGGGCGGTCATCACCGTCGTCACGTTCGAGTCGATGATGGCACTCATCGCGTGCTTGAAGCCCTCGTCGATGGCCAGCCGCACGTTCTTGCCGTGGTCCAGCTCCTCGCGGATGCGCTCGAAGATCAGCACGTTGGCGTCGACCGCGATGCCGATCGAGAGCACCAGGCCGGCGATGCCGGGCATCGTGAGCGTCGCTCCCACCATCGTGAGCGCCCCTACCGCGTACAGGATGTAGAGCATCAGTCCGCCCACCGCGAGCGCCCCGCTCCAATGGTAGTAGCCGATCATGATCAGGATCACGAGCAGCGTCCCCACCAGGCCGGCCAGCACGCCGCCGTTGATGGAGTCCTTGCCCAGCGTCGGCCCGACCTCGACCCCCTCGACCACCTTGAGCGGGATCGGGAGCGCACCGGCGTTGAGCGACAGGGCCAGGTCCTGCGCCTCCTCCATCGTCTTGTTGCCAAGCGTGATCTGGCCGCGGCGGTCGATACGGCCGTTGATCACCGGCGGGCGGCCCTGCACCCGGCCGTCGAGCAGGATGGCCATGTAGTCGCCCACGTGCGCGGCGGTCTCACGGCCGAAGGTGCGGCCGCCCGAGTGGTCGAGCTGGAAGGTCACGATCGCGCCGCTGGTGAGCGGGTCGATCTGCGCCTGCGCCTCCTCGAGGTGGGTGCCGTCCATGATCGCCTTGTCGTCCAGGATGTAGAGCATCCGGTACGGGGCCACGCCGATCGACACGGTCTCGGGGTCCCAACGCCAGGTGAGCCCGCGCGGCATCTCCCGCATCACGGACGGGATGCTCAGCAGCGAGTCGACCCGGTCGGCGGCGCCGACGGGCACCATGTACTCGCCCGGCATCGGCGAGTACCCGGCGCCGCCCGCGGGGCGGATCAGGCCGGAGAGGATCCCGTCGGTCACGGCGGTCGAGTCGGCCTTGACGGAGTCGCCGCCGAGGAGCTGGGTGACGGCGTTGGGCGCGGCGGGCTTGGGGACCCCCGGTACCACGCCGACCCCGGCCGCGCGGAGCGCCCGGTCCATCGCCGGCAACGCGCGCTCGAGCGCCTGGGTCTTGTCGGTGATGCGGAACTCGAGGAAGGCGGTCCGCTGCACGATCGCCTTGGCGCGCTCCGGGTCGGTCTCGCCCGGAAGCTCCACCACGATGCGGTCGTCGCCCGACTTCTGCACCGTCGGCTCGGCCACGCCAAACTCGTCGATCCGCTTGCGCAGGATCGTGAGGGCCAGCTCGAGATCCCGCTTCGGATCGGTCGACACCATCTTGCTCTGGTCGAGCTCGAGGCCGAGGTGGATCCCGCCCTGGAGGTCAAGGCCGAGGTTGGGACCGAAGCGCGTCACCGTGTCGGTGTGCGAGACCCCGTCGAGGGTGACGAGGCGGGTCACTTGGCGCGGCCGGAGAGCCCAGAGGCTCAGCAGCGCCAGCGCGACGGTCAGGATGAGTCGACTGCGGATGGTTGAGAACATCGGTCCCTGAAGCGTGACTGGATCAGCCCTGGCGCGTCGCGACCCCCACCAACAGGGCCTCGGCCCGCGCGCGATCGTCGTGCAACTGGGTGAGCAACGCCGCCGGGGACTCGAACTTCCGGACGTCCCTGAGGCGCTCCACCCACTCCACCTTCACGAATTCGTCGTAGAGGTCACCGGTAAAGCCGAAGAGGTGCACCTCGATCGACCGGCGGCCATCGCCGAACGTCGGCTTGCCGCCCTGATTGAGCATCCCGCCATACCGGCCGGTCCGCGTCTCCACCCACGCGGCATAGACGCCGTCGGGTGGCAGCAGCTTGTTGGCGGGCACACCCCCGAGATTGGCCGTGGGGATGCCGAGGAAGTGACCCCGCCCCGCCCCGTGCTCCACCCGTCCGACGGCAACATAGGGCCGCCCCAGGAGCTTCGCTGCGCCCCGCAGGTCCCCGCCCCCCACCATCCGCCGGATCGCCGTGCTGGACACCAGGTGCCCATCCACGCTCACCGCATCGACCACGTCCACAGCGAAACCGAGCCGAGAGCCAAGCGCCGAGAGTGTTCGGGCGTCGCCACTGCGGCCTCGGCCGAAACCGTGATCGTGTCCGATCACCAGCTCCTTCATCCCGAGCGCTCCGACCAGCCGCTCGATGAACTGCTCTGGCTCGAGCATCGCCAGCTCGTGGTCGAAGCGGACGACCCAGACGTGGTCGAGGCCGGTGAGGGCCAGCGCTTCCTGCCGTTCGCCTCCGGTGGTCAGGAGGGGAGGGGCCAGCTGCGGATTGACCACTGAGAGCGGGTGCGGCTCGAACGTGACCAGGACACTGCGCCGCTCTGCCGCTTTCGCCCGTGCCGCTATTTCCTGAAGCACCGCTCGGTGGCCGAGGTGGATGCCGTCGAAGGTGCCGACGGTGACCACCGTCCCGGTAGCGGGGATCGGAAAGGGTGGTTGCATGAGCGCCTAGCGCCTGGCGCCTAGCGAGCGAATCGTATGGCTCACTCGACCACCACGACCGTCGGCTGCGCCATTCCCTCCACCACCTCAGCGACTGCGACCAGCTCGCCCGCGTGGACCAACGCGATCGGTCCGCTCATTTCTGTTGTCGGCACTTGGCGTCCATGCTTGATGCGCGCCAGCTCTTCGTCGTCCAGTACCTGCATCGGGAGGTGCGTGACCAGCTGGAGCATCGAGAGTCCTGCGTCGCTGCGCCCCTGCGCCGCCGCGCCCTGGAACGTCTCGAGCGTCCGCGCGTCCGTCACCGTGAACCCCCCGATCGCTTCCCGCCGGAGCGCCGCGCAGTGCGCCGGAACTCCAAGCTTGCCTCCCAGATCCCGCGCCAGCGACCGGATGTAGGTCCCGGAGCTCACGCTCACCCGGATCTCGGCCTCCGGCCACTCGAAGCGGAGCAGTTGGGCGGAGTGGATCGTCACCGCGACCGCCTGGAGGACGACCGCCTCCCCTTTCCGTGCACGGGCATACGCCCGCTGACCGTCGATCTTCTTCGCCGAGTACGCCGGAGGCATCTGACTTTGCGTGCCGACGAAGCTTGCCAGCGCCTCTCGAACCTCTGCCTCAGAGGACCCGCGACCCGCGACCCGCGACCCGAGTATGCCGGTGCTGTCATCCGTATCCGACCCCTGCCCCAATCGCACCGTGGCCGAGTAGACCTTCGGCATCCCGTCGAGGAACCGCGCCAGTCGGGTCGCCTTCCCCGTCAGCACCACCAAGAGCCCAGTGGCGAAGGGATCAAGGGTGCCGGTGTGCCCCACGCTCTTGATCCCCAGCGCTCTCCGGACGATCGCCACCACGTCGAACGAGGTGACCCCGGCCGGCTTGTCGACCAGCAGCGCTCCGTTCAACCGTCCTCCGGAGCGTCTCCTGCGCCATCGGGACCATCATGTGGTGCACCTTGACGCCCATCTCTTTGGCTTTGGCGTGCAGGCCAGCGCGGTCAAGGGTGTCAATATCTACAGCGACCGAACTTT
>JANLXK010000108.1:0-4325 GCA_031365045.1 Gemmatimonadota bacterium
GTTCATCTCGGTCAACACTGACAGCCAGGCGCTGGCCACTTCCCGGTCGGACGTGAAGGTCCAGATCGGCAAGAAGCTCACCATGGGGCTGGGCGCCGGGGCGCGGCCGGAGATCGGCCGCCAGGCGATCGAGGAGGACCGCGACGATGTTCTCCAGGCCATCCAGGGCGCCGACCTCGTCTTCGTGACCTGCGGGATGGGCGGCGGCACCGGCACCGGCTCGGCGCCGATCATCGCCCAGCTGGCGCGCGACATCGGGGCGCTTTCCATCGGCATCGTCACCAAGCCGTTCCTGTTCGAAGGCAAGAAGCGGATGAAACAGGCCGAACTCGGCATCGCCGAGCTCCGAAAGAGCGTCGACACGATGATCGTGGTGCCGAACGAGCGGTTGATGGCGGTGGTGGGGAAGCAGATCCCCTTTACCGACGCCCTCAAGAAGGCCGACGAAGTGCTGCTCCACGCCACCCAGGGCATCGCCGACCTGATCACCCACACCGGGATGATCAACGTCGACTTCGCCGACGTGCGCACCATCATGCAGAACGGCGGCGCGGCGCTCATGGGCACCGGGAGCGGCAAGGGGGAGAACCGCTCGATGGAGGCGGCGCAACAGGCCATCTCGAGCCCGCTGCTCGACAACGTCTCCATCCAGGGCGCCACCGGGGTGCTGATCAACATCACCCACGGTCCCGACCTCACGATGGACGAGCTCACCCGCATCAACGACATCATCCACGACGCCGCGGGTGGTGAGGCCGAGATCATCTTCGGCAACCGGGTGGACGACGCGATGCAGGGCGAGGTGCGGGTCACCGTGATCGCGACCGGATTCGACCGTCAGGTGTCGGGCGACCCGGGGATGCGCTCGGTCGGGAACGCGGGCAACGTGCTGCCGTTCCCGAGCGCCAAGAAGATGCCGGCGCCGCCGCCGCCGCCGCAGACCACGACCCAGGCGCCGAAGCCTGACACCAAGAAGGCCACCGGGTCGTCCGCGTCGGACGAAATGGACATCCCGACCTTCATCCGCCGACAGATGGATTGATGAAGCGACTTTCAGGGTACCTCCCCGCCGTCATCGTCGGGCTCGCGCTGTTCGCGTGGGCCCGCGGTGCTTGGCCGTGGCCGCGCCCCCTGATGGCCCCGGTCGTGGTGGCGGTGCCGTATCTGGTGACCGTCGATACGCTCCATCCGGGCGAGACGCTCTCCGGGGTCTTCGCGCGGAACAAGGTCACGGGAGCCGAGTTCACCACCATCGCGTCCCAGCTGGCGATGGACCTCCGGAGGCTCCGCCCGGGCACCGTCTTCGCGTTCCGCAAGCATCCGGCCGATTCGGTGCCCGCCGAAGTGACCTTCCGGCTCTCCCGCGCGCAAAAGGCGACCATCTCCTTCGGCGACACCACCTGGATGGCCGCTGCGGTGCCGATCGACTGGCGCGAGAGCGTGATCCGGGTGGAAGGCCCGATCGACAATACGCTGTACCAGGCGCTCGACGGGAGCATCCCCGACTCCCTCCTCCCCAAGTCCCAGCGCGACGCCCTGGCCTGGGACCTGGCCGACGTCTACGCCTGGCAGGTCGACTTCACGCGCGATATCCGACCGGGCGACCGCTACCGCATCCTGGTCGAGCGGATGACGACCCCCGATGGCGAGATCCGCTTCAGCCGCGTGCTGGCCGGCGACCTCGTGGTCGGCGGGCGCGAATACACCGCCTATCGCTTCGACGGACCGGGCGCCTCGACCGGCTACTTCGATGCCGACGGGAAGTCGCTCCGTCGCGCCTTCCTCCGCGCCCCGCTCCAGTTCCGGCGGCTCGCGTCGGGGTTCGGCGGCCGGAAACACCCGATCCTCGGAATGTGGAAGCAGCACGAGGGGCTCGATTACTCCGCCGCGCTCGGCACCCCGGTGCTAGCCGCCGGTGATGGGGTGGTGCTCCGCGCCGGACGGAGCGGAGGCTACGGCAACCTGGTCGAGTTGCGGCACGCCAACGGCATCATCACCCGCTACGGACACCTGGCGCGGATCGACGTGCACGTCGGACAGCGGGTGAAGCAGGAGGTGCGGATCGGCGCGGTGGGCGCGACCGGGCTCGCCACCGGACCGCATCTGCACTATGAGTTCCGCGTCGGCGGTGTCGCCCGCGATCCCCGCTCGATCAAGGCGGGGGACGGTACGCCGGTCGCCGCCGCCGAGCGCCCCGATTTCATCCGCGAGCGTACGCGGCTCGCGGCGTTGCTCTACCCGGCGCAGTCCCTCGCGCAGCACCCCTGAGGGAGCACAGGCGTCCCGAGGGAGCACAGGCGTCCCGCCTGTAATGCACCGTGGATCTCTTCCCCGCCATCGATATCCGTTTCGGCCGCGCCGTACGCCTCGCGCAGGGCGCGGCGGCGGCCCAGCGCCATGACGACGACCCCGTTGCCCTGGCCGAGCGCTTCGTCATGCAGGGGGCCCGGTGGCTCCATCTGGTGGACCTCGACCGCGCCTTCGGCGACGGCGAGAATGGGGCGTTGGTCGGCCGGATCATCACCCGGGTCGGGAGCCACATCCGGATCCAGCTCGGCGGCGGGATCCGGAATGCGGAGCGCCTCCGTGAGGTCCGCGACCTCGAAGTCGCGCGGATCATCCTTGGCAGTGCGGTGGTCGACACACCCGCCCTGGTCCCGCAGGCACTTGAGCTCCTCGGGGCGCCGCGGGTCGCCGTGGGGTTGGACGTCCGGGACGGCCTCCTCGCCCTGCACGGGTGGCAGCAGACCTCCATCGTGCGGGCGCGCGACGTGGCCATTCGGGTGGCCGGCGAAGGGGTGCGGACGATCGTCTACACCGATATCGCCCGGGATGGGCGGCTGGCGGGTCCCGACTTCGTAGGTGCCATCGAGTTGCAGGAGGCGAGCGGCGCCGGTGTGATCCTGAGCGGGGGGGTCGGCTCGATCGACGACCTGCTCCGGGCCAAGGCAGCGGCGGTGGCGGGCGTGGTCGTCGGGCGGGCGCTCTACGAAGGACGATTCACCTTGGCGCAGGCGCTGACGGCGCTCCTCGACGTGTGACCGCTTTCGCACCCGTTCTGGTCGTCCTCATCGCCTTCGGCGTCGGCGGGGCGGCCTATCTCTATTTCGAGGGCTTCGGCGCCAGGGGACGGCTCCCCTCGCGCACGCTCGGGGCATGCCTCGCGGCCCTGCGTGGCACCTCGGGCGCGCTCCTGGCCTTGCTGCTCCTCGACCTGACCTGCGCCCGCTCCAGTGGGGGCCGCAGGCCCTTGGTGCTGCTCGACGGTTCCCTGTCGATGACCTCGGCCGGTGGCCGGGGGGCCGAAGCGCAGGACTCTGCTGCGGCGTGGGGAGAGGTCCGGCGATTCGGTGAGCACCCCGTCGGGGCCGACTCCGCCGCTCCTTTCGCGCGCTCGGCGCTCCGCTCCGCGCTGCTCGCCGCGACGGCGATGGACCGCCCGGTCGTCATCGTGACCGATGGCGCCATCGACGACGCGCGCGACCTTCCCCCCGACCTCCTCGCGCGTGCGGCGGTGCGTCTCTTCCCGCGCGCCGAGGTCGCCGATGTGGCGGTGCTGCGGCTCGAGGGGGTCGAGCAGATCACCCTGGGAGACACCCTCAGGATCGGAGTGGAGCTCGGCCGGGCCGGTGGCGCGGGGCCCGCGGTGACGCTCGAGCTCCTCGGCAGCGGGACGGCACCGCTCCTGACCCGTCCTTTCACCCTCGCCCCGTCTGGGGGGCACACCGTCCTGGCGCTCCCGAGCCGAACGCTCGGTGCCGGCGATCACCTCCTGAGCGTGCGGGTGCGCGCGGTCGGCGATGCGGAGCCGCATGACGATCTGCGGCAGCTCCTGGTGCGGGTGACGCCGCTGCCCGGCGCGGTGCTCCTCGCCGCGCCTCCCGATTGGGATGCCCGGCAGCTCTACGCTACGCTCCGCGACGTCGCGGCGCTGCCGGTGAAGGGGTACTTCCGCCTCGGCGCCGCCGGGTGGCGGTCGATGGAGGACCAGCGGCGGGTCCCCGTCGAGGAGGTGACGCGTGCCGCACGCGGGGCCGACCTCCTCGTGCGAGGGCGCTACGCCGCGCGGATCGACTGGCGCAAAGGCCGACGCCTCGGCAAAGACGACCGCCTCATTACTATGAAGCGTCCTGCGGACAAAAACGCCAGCCGCGTCCTGAGCGCCCGCCTCTGGCAGCGGCTGCCCGAGGCCATCACCGTGCGCCAGATCCGCGCCCGCAGCGTCCGGCCCGGCTTTCGCCCCCGCGAACTGCTCCTGCTCACCACTCTCCTTGATCCCGTGCTCTGGCCCATGGAAACCCTCCTCGGCCTCTACGAACGGCGCT
>JANLXK010000140.1:0-3599 GCA_031365045.1 Gemmatimonadota bacterium
AGCGGCCGGAGATAGGGATCGACCTTGGCTTGGATGTCGCCGGGCAGGAACCCGAGCGACTCCCCCGCTTCGACCGCGGGACGGGCAAGGACGATCCGCTTGACGCGCTTCCGTGCGAGGGCCTCGACCGCCTTGGCCACCGCGAGGTAGGTCTTGCCGGTGCCGGCGGGGCCGATACCGATGACGATGTCGTGCTGCGCGATGACGCGAAGGTATTCGCGCTGGCCCGGAGTCTTGGCGTTGATCGTCTTCCGGATCCCCGGAAGGACGATCCGTTCGTCGCTCCCGGCCGCCATCGCCTCGGCGGCGCCGGGGCCGTCGCTGGAGAAGCGGGCCACATCGTCCGGGCCGACCGCTTCGCCCATCCGCGCCAGGTCGACCATCGCCTGCACCACCGGCGTGGCGCGTTCGACCTGCTCGAGCGAACCGCTCAGCGAGATATTGTCGCCCCGGATCGAGGCGCGGACCCCGGTGGCCCGCTGGAGCTCCAGCAGGTTCTGGTCGTTGACCCCGGCCACGAGGAGCTGGTCGGCGCCTTCGGTGCTGACGCGATGGGTGATGTCGTCGGACAATCGATGCTCCCTGGGCTGGTGACCAGTGACCGGTGACCCGTGACCGGGCCTACCGATGAGATCTGTGCTGCTAGTGCCCGGTCACCGGTTACAGGTCACCGGTCACCTTCAAGTGCAGTGCCGCCAGGTCCTTGGCTTCCACCGGAGAGGGCGCCCCTTCGAACAGCGCGCGAAACGCCGCGGTCTTGGGGAAGGCGATCACGTCGCGGAGCGACGGCGCGCCGGCGAGGAGCATCGCGATCCGGTCGAAGCCGAGCGCAAAACCGCCGTGGGGCGGAGCGCCTTCGGCCAGCGCGTCGAGCAGGAAGCCGAACCGTTTCCGCTGGTCTTCCGCACCGATGCCGAGCTTGGCGAAGACCGCCCCCTGGATCGCGGGATCGGTGATCCGGATCGAGCCGGAGCCGAGTTCCATCCCGTTGTAGACCACGTCGTAGTGCAGCGCGCGACAGCGACCAGGGTCGCTCTCGAAGTAGGGCGCGTCTTCGGGGTGCACCGACGTGAAGGGATGGTGCGTGAAGATCCAGGCTCCGCTCTGGGCGTCCTTTTCGAATAGGGGGAAGTCCACCACCCAGCAAAAAGAGTGTTGGGTGTTGGGTGTTGCATTGGTGCGGCGCGCCAAGTCGAGACGGACCAACGCCAAGGCCGGACTCGTTACGCTGTCCGCACCGGGGACGGCGACGAGAAGATCCCCCTCACGCGCCTCAAGCGCCTTCAGCGCCTCCAGAGTCTTCTCACCCAGCGCCTTCGCTCCCTGCCCCTCCCACCCGGCCGCCGTGCGCTTGACCCAGATCAGCCCGCCCGCCTTCTGCTCCTTGGCCACGGCCGTGAGCGCGTCGAGTTCCTTCCGCGACAGCGCCGCACCCCCGGGGGCCACGATGCCGCGGAGCCGGCCACCGGCCTTGAGCGCCTCCTGCACGAAGGGCGCGGCATCACCACCGACCTTGGCGGTCAGGTCCTGCAGCTCGAGCCCCCACCGCAGGTCGGGCTTGTCAATGCCGTACTTTTCCATCGCCTCGTGGAACTGCAGCCGCCGGAACGGGGTCGGGATCGCGTGCCCCGCCTCGGCCCACTGGTCGACCAGCACCCGCTCGACGACGCGCTGGATGTCCTCCTGCGCCACGAACGAGGCCTCGATGTCGATCTGGGTGAACTCCGGCTGCCGATCCGCTCGGCTGTCCTCGTCGCGGAAGCAACGGGCCAGTTGGAAGTAGCGGTCCATCCCCGCGATCATCAGCAGCTGCTTGTAGATCTGCGGGCTCTGTGGCAGGGCGTAGCACTCACCCGGGTAGATCCGGCTCGGCACCAGGAAGTCGCGCGCCCCTTCAGGGGTCGGCTTGGTGAGGATCGGGGTCTCGACCTCGATGAACTGGAGGTCGGTCAGGGTCCGCCGCGCGCGCTGCAGCAGCCGGTGCCGCAGGATCAGGTTCTTCTGGAGCTCGGGACGCCGGAGGTCGAGCACGCGATGACGGAGCCGGAGCTCCTCACCGGCGAGCTCCTCCCCTTCTTTGCGCGCGACCGTGATCGGTGGCGTGATCGCGGGCCCGACCAGCTTGACCGAGGTGACGTGGAGCTCCACCTCGCGTGAGGTCATCGACGAGTCGCGGGCCGGCTCGGGCCGGAGGTCGATCTTCCCCTCCACCAGGATCACCGACTCGGCGCCGAGGGTGGCCGCGGTGGCCATCCCCTCGGCGGGGGTCCAGCGAGGGTCGAAGGAGAGCTGGAGCAGACCGTCGCGATCACGCAGGTCGATGAAGAGGATCCCGCCGAGGTCACGCACGCGGTGGACCCAACCACCGAGGCGGACGGCCTGGCCGGCGTGCGCGCGGGTGAGGGAACCGGCGCGGTGGGTGCGGTGGGCTGTTGCGAGTGGATCGGACACGTTCAGCGCGACTCTTCGTCGACGAGGGTCTGGATGAATGCTTCGGGAGTGGCGGCGGCGAGGAGGCGCTGGCGGACGTCGTCGCGGCGGACCACGCGGGCGATGCGGCTCAGGGCCTTCACGTGATCACCGGATGCCGCTTCGGGGCCCAGCAGGAGGAAAAAGAGCTGGCACGCTTCGCCGTCGAGCGCATCGAACTCGATCCCCTTGGAGGCCACGCCGCAGACCATCTCGAGGCGCTTGACCGCGGAACTCTTGCCATGGGGGATCGCAACGCCAAGTCCGATGCCGGTGCTCAGCACTGCTTCGCGCTCTTCGACCGCCTGCAGGACATCATCGACCGGAACACCCGCACGCTCGGCGAGGAGCGTCGAAAGCTCCTTCAACACCCCCGGCTTGTCGGTGGCGTGAAGGGGGACGCGCACGCGGTCCGGATGGAGCAGGTCGGTGAGCTGCACAGGGGTAAGGTAAGCAGCCGCGGAAATGGGGGCAACTAAAGTGCTGTCAATGAGTTACGCGTGATTCACGTCGACCTCCCCGCACTGCCAGACCTCACCCCCCGCCCCCTCTTCCTCTGGGAGAGGGGGAGCTGCACCGATCTGTTCCCCCTCTCCCAACGGGAGAGGGGGCCAGGGGGTGAGGTCTGATAGGGAGAGGGGGCCGAGGGGTGAGGTTATCTTGCCCACCAGAATGGCCACTGCACCCGTGAAGTCCGGCGCTACGCCGCTGAACATCCTCGACCTTACCCCCGCCGCGGCGAAGAATCGCCTGGTGACGTGGGCCAGTGCCCAGGGGCTCCCGCGCTATCGCGTCGACCAGATCTTTCCTCGGCTCTGGCAGCGCCCGATCGCCAGCTGGGCCGAGGCGACCGTCCTGCCCAAGGAGCTGCGAGAGGCTCTGGAACGGGACCATCCCCTGCCCCGCCTGGTGCTCGACACCCAACAGACCAGTCAGGACGGCACCAAGAAGTACTTGTGGCGCTTGCCGGACGGCGAGGCGATCGAATCCGTCCTGATCCCCTCGGGGACCCGTCGCACCCTCTGTATCTCCTCGCAGTGCGGTTGCGCCCTCGGGTGCACCTTCTGCGCCACCGGGACGATGGGGTTCCGCCGGAACTTGACCTCCTTCGAGATCAGCGGGCAGGTGCG
>JANLXK010000179.1:0-1082 GCA_031365045.1 Gemmatimonadota bacterium
TTTTCCAGGATCGGCAGCACCAGTTCCCGGGTCGTCCCCGGATAAGTGGTGCTCTCGAGCACGATGAGCTGGCCCGGCCGGAGCACGCTGGCGATCGCCTCGGCGGCGCTCACCACGTAGCTCAGGTCGGGGTCCTTGGTCTTGCCGAGGGGGGTGGGGACGCAGATGGAGATGGCGTCGCAGGCCGCGAGATCGGCCGACTTCGTGGTCGCGCGGATCTTCCCCGACTTCACGTGCGGGGCGAGCTGGTCGGTGGGGATGTCCTGGATGTGACTGGTGCCGGCGTTGATCCCCTGCACCACCCGCTCGCTCACGTCGAGCCCGATGGTGGCGTACCCGCTCCGCGCCATCTCGACCATCAACGGGAGCCCGACATACCCGAGCCCCACGACGCCACCGACGAGGGTCCGGTCGGTCACCTTCCGACTGAGCAGTTCTGCCTGATTCATCGAATCCCACGGCGCCGGGGAGGCGCGGTCTGGATGGACACGAGGGCCGCCCACCGGACGGCCCAAGTTGTTTCTAGCCTTGAAGATAGCAGGGTACCGGGGGCGATGGGACTACCCGCTCCGGGCCCGTTCCCGCCCGCTGTTCCGTTTGGGACTGGCCCCCGCCTCGAGGAACTCTGGCGGTACCGGTGCCGGGGGGAGGGGCGTGGCCAAGGTCGGCGTGTATTCCGCCAACATCTGCCGGAGCGTTTCACGATCGCCGTTCCGGGCCGCCTGGACCATCTGCACCACCCACCGCTCGGTCGGCGAAGGGCCGTGGCCGTTCCGAGCCACATAGATCTTCTCGTGGGCGGTGCGGTCGTGGTGCTCGCTGTCGAGGAAGAGCTCCTCGAACATCTTCTCCCCCGGCCGGAGCCCGGTGAACTCGATCCGGATGTCACGCCCCACCGCGAGCCCGGAGAGCTGGATCAGGTCGCGCGCCAGGTCGAGGATCTTGACCGGCTGCCCCATGTCGAGGACGAAGGTCTCTCCACCCTTCCCCAGCGCCGCCGCCTGCAGCACCAGCTGCACCGCCTCGGGGATGGTCATGAAATACCGCGTCATCTCGGGATGGGTCACCCGCACCGGCCCCCC
>JANLXK010000186.1:0-1873 GCA_031365045.1 Gemmatimonadota bacterium
TCAAGCCCTGCGAGGATAGCTGCGAGAAGCTTCTTCGGGGTTTTGGGGTTTCCGCGCCACTCTTCAGTTGTTGTGGTTCTCGGCGTCCGGTTGGTGATCAGGGTCTGGGCGCGATAGGCGCGCGACTCTCTAGGGCGCCACGACCACCGGCTCTCCTTCGCGGAGCCAGTCGGTGCCGAGGGACTTGGCGCGTTCGGTGACGGTCGGGGCAGGGACTGCAGTCAGCGGTAGAAAGGGATCGACCCCGAAGCGGAGATAGTACAGCGACGCCCCGGCATTCTTGGCGTGCTCGACGATGAACTTGGCGAAGACGTCGACCCCGTCGGCCGGCCGGAGTTCGGCCAGCGCCCGATGCCGCTCCAGGGCGCGAATGATGTCGTCGCGCGAGGCCTTGGCCGCGCGATAGCGCTTCCGGAGGTCGGCCTCCCAGACCCCGTCCGCGGCGCCTTCCTCCACCAGGGCACAGGAGCAGCGCCCCCGGAGGAGCACCGCGCCGGTCTGGGCGTCGAGGTGCCGCTTCTTCAGGAGGCGGTGGCTCGCCGGATCGACCAAGTCGGCCCCGAAGCCATTCGGGAGCATCGACCGGATCTCACTGAGGGTGAGAGGCGAGGCCAGGTAGAGGGCGTAGCACATGGTGAGGGGAAGCTAGCGAACCGAGTCATCCTGAGCGAAGCGAAGGATCTTCCCGAAACAGCCCCGTCGCCTGACCCAGAGCGACGGGGTCCAGTTGAGTAGATCCTTCCCCTTCGCTTCGCTCAGGGTCAGGATGACGTGGGGTGCGAACTGCTCGGCCGGAGCCCCATCTTCCGCCGCTCGAGGATGAGCCTCGCCGCGTCGGCCGCCGGACCCCCCTTGGCGATCACCTTCCGCAGCTCGCTCTCCTCGCGGTCCTTCAGCGTCGCCGCCATCATGATCAGCGCCACCGCATCGGCCTTCTTCTCCCGCTCGGCGAGGCGAAGCTTGGCCCCTTTCCAGCCGAACCATGCCCCGGTCATGAAACAGAGCACCGCGATCCCACCGCTCAGCAGGCCCATCGCGGGAGGGATGTGACCGCGGGCCCCCTCGAAAATGGGCCAGAAACAGAGGAGCCCCGCTCCGGTGAAGAGCCAGAGGAGGCCGCGGTATTGGTCAGCTTGGGAGGAGGCCATCGAGGGAGCAAGTAAGAGGTGACCGGTGACCCGTGACCGGGCATACAATTGAGATTACTGCAACAGGCCCGGTTACTGGTTACCGGTTACCGGTCACCAGTCACTTCAGATCGGCAACTCGTCCCGTACCAGCACCAGGATCGCGGCCAGCGGCACCACCAGGTACTTCCGGTCGTCGAAGGTGATCTCGACCGCGGCCTTCCGGAAGAAGATCGCGTGGTCGCCCACCTTGGCCTGCATCGGGCGGCGGCGCGGCTCGCCCCGGTCGCGCCAGGGCTCTTCGTCGTTCCCACCCACCTCGCCGACCGGATCGCCGGGACCGACGGCGAGTATGAGGCCGCTCTGCACCTGCTGGGTGTCGATGGCGCTGGCGGGGAGGTAGAGACCGACCTTGGTGCGATCGTCCCCCTCTTCGGGGGTGATGAGGACCCGATCTCCGACGACGAGCAGTTTCTTGGGGAAGTCGGGCATCTCTCCTCCGGGGTGACCTGTGACCGGTAACCAGTAACCGGGCCTCAAGTTGGGATCCCGATCGTTGGCCCGGTCACCGGTCACCGGTCACCGGTCACCGGTCACTGGTCACTCTGAAACCGCCGCCGCTTCCAACTTGAGGATCTTCAACTTCCGCCGCTTGGTGGGCAGGATCAGCTCCACCTCGTCACCCACGCCGCGGTTGCGGAGCGCCTTGCCGAGGGGGGAGGCGAAGGTGATGTGCCCTTCGTCCA
>JANLXK010000201.1:0-2806 GCA_031365045.1 Gemmatimonadota bacterium
AGCCTTCGCCGGGGTTCGTCGAGAGCGTGAACGCGAGGAAACTCTTGATCGCCTGCGGCGTCTGAAGCCCATCGCCGAACTCGTCGAAGACATCCTGGATCATCACGACCTTCGAGGTGATCCCCTGGTTCGCGAGCTTCCAAGCCAGGAGCGAATTCAAGGTCGTGGTGGCCGTCGCGCCGAGCGCCGTCGGGTGGGCGATGACGATCAGGTCGGCTTGGTTTGCGGTGTTGCGCAGGTCGGACACCGTGTCCGCGGTGAAATCAACGGCCGCGGGGCTCGCGACCGCGCTGGTGCCGGCCACCACGAACCGGCGCAAGGTTCCGTCGGTAACGCCGGGGTCGTTCGTCATGTGGAACCGGATCGAGTAGTTCCCCACCGAGCCGCCGATCGTGCCGCCGGTGACCCGCACCGGATCGACGACGCCGGTCGCTCCGACCCGGCCCGTGAGCTCCCAGACCTCGGGAGCGTTGGTCGTCAAACCGGTGATCTGGAATTCGGCGTCCCCGTCGGGGAAGTCAAACGTCAGCGCGTCGCCGACCGCCTGGAACAAACGCTTGTAGCGGAGCTCGACGAAGTCGAGGATGAAGTTGTTCTTGTAGCCCGACGATCCGGCGACGGAGAGCGCGTCGATTTTCACTTGCGCCGGGCTCGTGAGCACGTTGCCCGACCCCGGATAGGTCCACGTAAAATCGTGCGTGAAGATCGTGCGGCCGTCGAACGCCCCGCCGTTTTGCGTGAGCAGCTGAGTCGTGGCGTTGAGAAAGGTCACATTCGAGAGGTGATCGGACGGCGTGACGTTGTCTTCGCTCAGTCCGCGCAGCCTGACGAGTACGCGCGCCGGATCGGTTCCCGAGGCCAGCCCCGGAAGGGCGACCGACAGCGTGCGCGAGATGGGCGAGCTGCCATTGACCGGATTCGACTGCGACGGCACCCAGTACCAAGGATCGGCCTCGCCCAACGGCCGGAACGCGTTGTCGGTTTCGGCGTGCGCGACCGCGTCGAACTTCGTCGCCGGAGGAGACAGGTCGGGCGGCGCGTTGCGCGTGGACAGCCGTGAGCGCGCACCGGGCTCGGCCGTCAGGAAGTAGACGTTCTCGTCGCTGAAGTCGCGAAGCTCGTAGATGTTGTTCCCGCCCGGAAGGATGGTGTTGAGCACCGTCTTCGGGTCGTCGTCCAACGCCTGGCCGTAAAACTCGACCCAATCGGCGGCATCGAGCTGGTCGTTCGAGTTGGCGTCGAACACGAGAAGCGGAACCTCGACCCCGCGGTCGGTCAACTTGCAGGACGACAGCGGCTGGGTTTCGAATCCGGTGCCGGTCAAACGCGCGACGTCCAGGCGGACCAGGCCGTTGGCGCGCACCCGGATGCGGTAGCGGGGGCCGACGAGGGGCGCCGCCGCCGCGACGAAAGGCGATGAGGGTGCGGCCTCGACGCGGAACGTCGTCCCCTGCCCGTAGTTCGCGAACATGTCGCGGTACAGGTCTTCGATGCGGGGGTCGGGGGCGGCGACGTTTCGCGCCCCGATGTCGCCGTCGAAGGCGACCGTCACCGTGACGGACCGCGCGACGCGAAGCCCCCGCAACGCCGGATCGAAGCGAACCGGGGCGATGACCACATCCACGTAGCGCTGGTCTCGGTAGGTGCCGATCTCGCCCAACGTTGCGATCTGTCGCGGGTAAGGGGCGCGTCCGTTGAAAAACGCCGGGTCGGGATCGAGGACCTGCCCGCGCAGGACGCGCGTCTCGACGCCATGAACTTCGAGGTCGTTGGCGTCGGGTGCCAGCTCCGCGGTCGTCCGGGGCACCGGGCGAGGGATCGTCCGCGGCATGCGGTCTTCGACCACGTTTTTGATCACGAGACGGGGCGTCGCTCCGGGTGGAATGGCGACTCGAACGACGCTGAAGGGGAGGTCCGGGACGCCCGGACGAGATTGCCTGCCCGCGAATCCGTCGATACGGACTTGCGTCGAGCCGTCGGGGAGGTTCGACAGGAGCAGCGCCGGGGTGTCAACTCGAAAGGTGAAGCTCGCTCGATCGCGGGCTTCGTCCACCGGCACTACGATAGACGACGGCGGGGTCGCCGAAGCGAGCCCCGCCGTAACTCCTGTCAAGAACCCCCAGATCAAGAGCCACTGGGGAGTCCTCATGCTTTTTCTCGGAGAGCCGCTCTACCCCCGACGACTATCGGCTCTCGGCGGAACTAGCTCTGAATCGGACCGGCGCCGCAAGAATCGTCGGCTTTGGTGCACGCGACGGCGCGAGCTTCGAGCTTCTCGGTGTGTACGATCGTGGGCTTCTCGTAAGTCTTCTTCATGGCTCCCCCTGGATGGAGTTGTTAGTTGTCCTGGCCGCTAAGGACTGTCGTTATACGGTGCACTCGAACCCTTTTCAACTTCTTTTTGTCGAATCAGTCGCCGATCTGAAGCAACTCGTAAGCTCTCTTCACGGCGTTGGCGTTGATATCGGCCTGCGGGTAGATCCCCAGGGGGTCCCCCACCTGCTTTTCGGCCACTCCGAGGCAAAACTGGAAATACTGGCCGTTATCGAGCCCGTTCAGCTTCCGGCGCGCGTCGACGGCGAGCTGCCTCACCTCCTTGAGGACCGGGGACTGCCCCCAGATGACGCCGAAATTCTCGATTTCAAGGATGTTGGCCACCGGGCGCCTGAAAGCCACGCAGGGCAAAATGTTCCCATAGGGGTCGATCGTGAAGCCGCTCCGCCCCGTGCCGCAGTTCGCCTCGGCGCCGTCCGCGGCGCAGTGATTAGTGCGCGGCGGCAGCCGGCCGTGGTGAAGGTCGAGATAC
>JANLXK010000217.1:0-2054 GCA_031365045.1 Gemmatimonadota bacterium
GAGCGCCTGCTTTGGGAGCAGGATGCCGTCGGTTCGAATCCGGCCGCCCCGATCGTCGTCGCTGTAAGGCGATGGGTGCCAAGAGTTGGGAGTGATGAGTTCGGAGGGGTGCACCCCAGAGTAGTTGCCTGGTGTGCACCCCTCCCGACTCCAAACTCCCAACTTTTGCTGCTACCTGGGCAGCCCGATCCCCCGCAGCGTCGCCGCCATCGCCGGGGGGATGTCGCCCGGCGACCGGTTCCGGATCCGCGCGAGCTGCGCGGTCAGGCGTTCCTGGAGTGCCTGATACCGCTGGGCGTTGTCCGCCTCCTTCCAGGCCAGCATCCCGCCGCGGAATGTGTACCCACCCGCCTCCGTGACGAGCATCCCGTAGATCTCCGCCACCGCCCCGACCAGGGAGTCGGTGAGCGCCACCTGGGCCGGGGACTCGCGCAGTATGGGGCCGAAGGTCCGGAAGTCGGGAGTGTCCGACCCGGCCGGCATCGCTTGCCGCATCGAGTCGGTGTAGGCGAAGTCGATCGCGGACTGGCGCCTCCGGAAGTCGCGCAGCGCCGAGCGCCCCGCGTCGACCGCGTCGAACGCTTCGTTCCTCCGGTCGGCGGTCGAGAGCTTCGCCGGGTCGAAGAGGTCGGCGAACCCCGATGCTTCGAGACCCGACTCATACTGCCCCAGCGCCCGGCTCTGGGCCGCGAGGTAGCGCAGTCGCACCACTTCGAGGGTCGGGATGCTGAGCGGCGCCCCGACGATGGGACGGGCGTTCCATGGAGTCGGCCCCCTCGCCACGACCGGTGCGAAGGCCACCGGAGCGATCGCCCCAGCGGCAGGGGTAGGAGCTGGGGCCTTGTTGGTGTCGGGCCTGGGGCGAGCCGTTGCCGATATCGGTGCCGGCTTGGCGGTGTCGACCGGAGCGACCGTGGCCGCGACGGCCGGCGGCGTCACCGTGGAATCGTGCTTGGTGGAATCGACCGCGGTGCTGTCGTGCCGGGTGGTGTCGACCGCCGGCGCGGCGGGGGCAGTGACCGCCGCGGTATCGACCGCGGCGGGAGTCCCCTGCTTGCCGCCGAAGACGGCGTAGGCTCCGCCCGCCGCGGCCAGCACGAGGATCGCGCCGATGATGATCCCCTTCTTCGAGCCGCCGGCGGCGACCGTTTCCTCTTCTTCGACGACCGGTGCCGGCATCCGCGGCGTTGACAGACGGGGCGTGGAGAGGCGCGGCGCGACCGGTGCCGGTACGGGCGGCGGGGTCGGACGCCTGGGCGGCGGCGGAGGTGGGGCGGTCACCGGCTTCTGCACGACCGGCGGCGTTGGCGCTGGTGGGGCGGGTCGCGGAGGAGGTGGCGGCGTCGGAGCTGGCGCTTCCTCCACTTCCGGCGTCATGTCCAGGTCGATCAACTCGAGGTCGGGGAGCTCCTCGGCCGCCTTCGGCGGAGTGGGGCGTATCGAGGCCTTGGGCGGCTGCACGGGAGGCGCGGGCGGAGCGGGGAGCTTCACCGTGGGCATCGCGGTCGTGCCGCCCTCCCCGGGACGCTTGATGACCAGCTTCGGGATCGGCTTCGGCCCCGGAGGGGCCGGTGCCGGCATCGCCTTCGTGCTCCCCGACGGCGGCCCCTTCACGACACCGGACTTCCGCCCCGGGGGCGCTGCGGCGATCTGCTGGTAGAGCGCGTGCTCCAGCAGGGGCACCCAGCCCTTGAGGTCGGCGTCCCAGATCTGGGCGTCAGGCGTCACGAATCCGCTCAGCAGGGCCGAGCGGATCTCGTCCGGTGAGCGGAAGACGCTTTCGTCACCGGATTTGGAGCGGAGGCGGAACATGACGTAAATATAGCAG
Organism: Gemmatimonadota bacterium; assembly: GCA_031365045.1. Taxonomy (GTDB): domain Bacteria; phylum Gemmatimonadota; class Gemmatimonadetes; order Gemmatimonadales; family GWC2-71-9; genus CAMLHU01. The sequence goes on from JANLXK010000217.1 coordinate 1,829, forward strand.
GGGTCAGCACATCCAGCGTGCTTCGGGGAACCTTCCGGCGTCCCGAACTCTTTCCCCGATCGGGGATCGACCTTACCATACCGGCAGATGCCCTCGACACCATTCCTCCCCTCGGCCCTTCTCCTGACCGGGTCTGCGGCCCGCATCACCCTGGGCCGCCCCAGACCCCGGTGACGAGGGCACCGGCCCCCGTTAGACTCCGGTCTCGCGCCCGTAGCTCAGCTGG
>JANLXK010000223.1:0-6227 GCA_031365045.1 Gemmatimonadota bacterium
GACCCCGGCGCCGGTCGCCGCTCCCGCGCCTGCCGCGCCGGTGGCACAGGCGGCCTCGCCTGTGAGCACCGGCGGTCCGATGACGGCTGAGGAGCGCCTCCGCACCAAGTCGACCCCGCTGGTCCGCAAGATGGCGGCCGAGCACAACGTCGACATCGCGCAGCTCTCGGGCTCCGGGATGGCCGGCCGCGTCACCAAGGCCGACCTCGAAGGGTTCCTGGCGGGCGGCGGCACCACCGCACCGGCGGCATCACCCGCCCAACCCGCGACCCGCGACCCGCGACCCGCGACCGCGGGGGCAGTCTCCCACAACCAGACCGAGCCCTGGGAAGGGGACCGGGTCGAGCCGTGGAGCCGCATCCGCAAGCTCACCGCCGACCACATGATCATGTCGCGCCGCACCTCGGCGCACGTGAACACCTTCTTCGAGATCGACTACACCCGCATCGTGGGGCTGCGTGCCCGGAAGAAGAAGGAATATGCCGACCGCGGCGTGAACCTGACCTACACCGCCTTCATCGTGAAGGCGGTGGCCGACAACCTCCGGAAGCATCCGGTGCTGAACGCGGCCGTCACCGGCGACGCCACGCTCTTCCGGCGGGACATCAACATCGGCATGGCGGTCGCGCTCGATTGGGGTCTCATCGTCCCCGTCCTCAAGCGGGCCGACGAGATGTCGCTGATGGGGCTGGCCCGCGCGATCAACGACCTGGGTGAGCGCGCCCGCACCAAGAAGCTTTCGCCCGATGAAGTGCAGAAGGGGACCTTCACCATCACCAACCCCGGCACCTTCGGCTCGGTCATCGGCACGCCGATCATCAACCAGCCGCAGGTGGCGATCCTCTGCGTCGGCACCATCGAAAAGCAGCCGGCAGTGGTGACCCTCCCTGATGGCAGCGACACGATCGCCATCCGGACCAAGGGGATGCTCTCGCTGGCGTTCGACCACCGCGTCGTCGACGGCTCCGACGCCGACCGCTTCATGGCCGACGTCAAGAAGTCGCTCCAGGAGTTCTCCGAGAGCGCCGTCTGACCGGGCGATGCCCCGCACACTGAGCGCCGCGCGGGTGCGGGTCCCCGCCGAGCACGAGCCCGAATGGCTCGCCGTTGTTGCGCGGCTTGCCGCGCTCTTGGAGAGCCGCGGGCAGCACCTCTGGGTGTTCCGCGCCGAGCTCGACCGCGGACTCTGGCTCGAATTCAGCGAGAGCAGTGACCGAGCGGAGCACCGATCCGTCGCCGAGCGCACCGTCGAGGAACTGAGCCTCGAGGCCCGGCTCCGCGAGCTCGCGACCTACGAACGTGACGCCTCGGCCCTCTGGACCGAGGTCCCCCTGCCCAAGGAGCACTAGATGCCCCGTCGCTTCACCGCCGATGGCGCCGAGTGGATCGTCCTCCCGTCGGGACGCAACACCCAGTATGTGCGCGACGAGTTCGGCCTGCAGTTCACCCGGATGACCGGGACCCGTGAGGAGCGCTTGGCGCGCTACTCGCCCGGGGGTGCCCGCGCGCGGGAAGAGTCATTCGCGGCATTGACCGACGGGCAGCTGCGCGAGTTGCTCTCCACTTCCCAGCCGGCGTACACGGCACCCGAGACGGGGTACCGCCGCTGACCGCCACCGTCGACCTGCACGTCCACTCGACCGCGTCGGACGGCGTCCTCGCGCCAGCCCTCGTCGTCGAGCGGGTCAAGGAGGCCGGGCTCGCCGGCTTCGCCCACACCGATCACGACACCTTGGCCGGACTCCCCGAGGCGCTCGCCGCCGGGGAACGCCTCGGCGTGCGGGTCGTCGCGGGGTGCGAGTTCTCCACGGTGGCCCCGTGGGGCGCTGAGATGCATGTGCTCGCCTACTTCCTCCCGGTGGACGACGCGACGGTCGAGGAATTCCTGATCCGTTGCCGTACCGACCGGAGCCAGCGGGCGCAGCGGATGGTGCAGAAGCTCAATGCGCAGGGGGTACCCCTGACCCTCGACGACGTCGTCGCGGTCGCCGGCGCCGGCGCCCTCGGCCGGCCGCACGTGGCGCGGGCGCTCGTGGCCAAGGGCCACGTGGCCAATGCGCAGGGGGCGTTCGATCGCTGGCTGGGGCGGGGACGCTCGGCGTTCGTCGACAAGAAGCTCCCCGCCTTCCGTGCCGTCGCCGACCTGGTGCACCGCGCCGGTGGGGTGGTCTCGGCGGCTCACTTGAAGGACCGCGCCTCGCGCGGTGTGCTGGAGAAGCTGAAGAGCGAGGGGCTCGACGCCGTGGAGACCCGGCATCCGAGCCACGACCCCGACGTGCGGAGCCGGCTCACGGACTGGGCCATCGCCCTCGACCTGGGACGGAGCGGCGGGTCGGACTGGCACGGCGACGGCGAGGAGTTCCGCCACGGCACGCTGGGCTCGCAGGAGGTGCCGGTGGAGTGGATCGCGGAACTGGAGGCGCGGCGACCGAGCTAGGTGTTGCGTATTGCGTGTTGTGTGTTGAGTGTTGAGTGCATCGGGGTGGGTTCGTACCACCCAACACTCAACACCCAATACTCAACACGATGATCGAAGCCCCACCCCTCGCCCCCGGCGCCCCCGCCCCCGATTTCACGCTGACCGCCTCCGACGGGTCGGCGGTCTCGCTCACGCGGGTGCTGGCACAGGGCGGGGTGGTCCTGGCATTCTATCCAGGGAACCACACCCAGATGTGTGACCGCCAGTTGCGGGTCATGAAGGAAGAGATGGACCGATTCCGTGCCGCGGGCGTGACGCCGTTCGGCGTCAATCCCGCCTCGGTCGAGGAACACCGGGAGTATGCGGCGAGCCTCGAGCTGCCCTTCCTCCTGTTGAGCGACCCGGGACTCGCGGTGGCCCGGCGGTGGCAGGCGATCTCGCCATTGGGTGATCAGGTGACCCGTACCGTCTACCTGGTGGACCGCACCGGTACCATCCGGTTTGCGGCGCGCGGAATGCCCGGCGCCGACATCACTCTGGAAGCGCTCGAGGAGGCGTGATGCTCAACCCCTTTGACTTCACTGGGAAGGTCGTCCTCATCACCGGCGTGGCCCGTCCCGGCCAGATCGGGCACGGGGTGGCCAAGGCGTTCGGTGAGGCGGGGGCCAAGCTCGTACTCGCCGATGTCAATGCCGTGGCCGTGGCGGAACGCGCGCGCGAATTTTCGGGACTCAAGATCGTCGCGGAGCCTGCCGCGGGCGACTTGACCGACCCCGACGTGGCCGCGCACGCCGTCGAGGTGGCGGTGAAGAAGTTCGGCCGGCTTGACGCCCTCATCAACGTGGCCGGTGGCCTCACCACCTACGGTCCGGCGGACAAGCTCGACCTCAAGGGGTTCGACCGCGAGATCAACATCAACCTGAAGACCGCGTTCCTGATGAGCCGCGCCGCGGAAGGGGCGCTGGAGAAGTCGCACGGAGCGATCGTCAACTTCTCGTCGCTCGCGCTCTTCCGCCCCATGGCGCCGATGGCGGTCTACGCCGCCGCCAAGGCGGGCGTGGGCGCCCTCACCTGGAGCCTGGCCAAGGAATGGCTCGGCAAGGTGCGGGTCAACGCCGTGGCCCCGACGATGGTGCGGACGCCGGAGAACCTCGCCTCCGTGACCGACCCCGCTGCCAAGTACGTCGAGCTGGCCCAGCTCACCGCCGCGGTGATGTTCCTCGCCAGTGACGCCAGCTCCGCCATCACCGGTCACGTCCTCCCCCTCGTCGGGCCCGATCTCTAGGATGGAGCTCAAGGGCAAGGTCGCGCTCGTCACGGGGGGCGCACGCCGAGTCGGTGCCGCGATCGCCCGCGCCCTCGGCGCGAAGGGGATGGACGTCGCCGTGCACTACGGCAGCTCCGCCACCGAGGCGCGGCAGGTGGTCACCGATCTCCGGGAGCTCGGCGTCGCCGCGGAGTCCTTCGGGGCCAATCTCCGCGAGGTCGAGGCGGCACGGAGCTTGGCGGGGCGAGTGGTCGCGCATTTCGGCCGCCTCGACGTCGTGGTGAACTCGGCCGCCAACATGATCGAGGGCGCAGTCGAGTCGGTGACCCCGGAGGTGTGGGACGAAGTGTTCGCGCTGAACCTTCGCGCCCCTTTCTTCGTGACGCAGGGGGCGATCCCCGCGCTCCGCGCCTCGAAAGGGAAGGTCGTGAACATCGCCGACCTCGCCGGGCTCGAGCCGTGGCCCAAGTACGTGGCCCACTGCACCAGCAAGGCCGGAGTGGTGATGCTCACCAAGTCCCTCGCGCGCGCGCTCGCCCCCGACATCACCGTGAACGCCGTGGCCCCGGGGGCGGTGCTCCTTCCCGACGGCTGGGACGACGCGGCACGGAAGCACTTCGCCGAGACGACCCCGCTCAAGCGGCTCGGCTCCGCCGAGGATGTCGCGCAGGCGGTGATCTACCTGCTCGAGGCCGACTATGTCACCGGGGAGATCATCGTGGTGGACGGAGGGCGTCTGCTGCGGTGACCCACCCCGTCAGCGCCCCAGCGCCGGATCCTTCGCTGCCGCTCAGGACAGGGCGCCTGACCGCCTTGGGCGACGTCGTCATCATCGGCGGTGGCTGTTACGGGTCGTTCTACACGGGTCAGCTCCTGGATGGCCGCGACCGCGGGCTCCTCACCTTCGGTCGCCTGCTCGTGGTGGACCGCGATCCTTCCTGCCAGGTGGCGCGGGAGAAGGTCGGGGTCCCTGGTGTTGCGCTTGTGGTCGCCGAGTGGGGCGACTTTCTCGATGGGTACCTCGCGGGACTCAGCTCCCGCGCGGGGGGTGTGATCGTCCCGTCGCCCTTCATGCCCCACCTCTTCCGCGAATGGCTCCTCCGCCGGAGTCGCGAGCGGTGGCCCGGGCGCGCGCTTAGCACCGGCCCCCTTCCGGGCGAGGTCGGCACTCCCTACGAGCGTCAGGGGGGCGATGCCGCTTCCTACCTCTCCTGGGCCGATTGGATCTGCCCCACTCACTGCACCGAGCCCGCGCTCTGTCCCGCCATCCGTGCCCCCCGCACCTGGACGATGCCCGCCACCTTGACCGCATTCACCACTCGGCAGGGCGCATCGGGTCCGCTCCTCTTCGAAGTGCGGCACCTGGCCCACGGCGTCGGCGGGTTCACCACCGCGGAAGTCCTCGCCGCCGATGTCCGCCTGGCCGAGATCGGCGCGCGCGGCCCGGGGGAGGTCGTGATCTCGACCACCTCCCATTGCCACGCCGCCGCCGGGGTGATACGGCTCGGCGCGCTGGTCGCGTAGGGAACCGGGGAGCGTTCTCGCAGTAGAGGTTAGATTTGTAGGAACCGCGTGTTGAGTGTTGAGTGTTGGGTGTCCGCACGGCCCCGACCTGACACAACACGCAACACGCAATACTCAACACGGATCACGCGTCGCAATGACGACCACCACCCACGACACCATCATCATCGGCGCCGGTCCCGCGGGGCTCTGTGCCGGCATGTACGCCGGCCGCGGCATGCTCAACGCCGTGATCCTCGAGCGGGGCCTCCCCGGCGGGGAGCTCCTCAACACCGAGAAGATCGAGGACTACCCCGGCTTCGAGAGCATCCTCGGCCGCGACCTGGCCCAAAAATTCGCGGATCACGCCGTCAAGTTCGGGGCGAAGCTCCAGCAGGAGAACGTCGAGGGGGTCGCCAAGGATGCCGACGGGTGGTTCACCGTCCGCACCATGGGCGGCAATGTCTATCGCGCCCCGACGGTCATCATCACCGCCGGCGGCACGCCCACCAAGCTCGATGTCCCCGGCGAACTCGACTACGCCGGCCGGGGGGTGTCGTACTGCGCGGTGTGCGACGGGGCCTTCTTCAAGGGAGAGACCATCGCCGTGATCGGTGGCGGGGACGCCGCGGTCGAGGAGGCGGATTACCTCACCCGCTACGCCAGCAAGGTCTACCTCATCCATCGCCGCGACTCGCTCCGGGCGTCGAAGATCCTGCAGGAACGGCTCTTCGCCAATCCGAAGATCGAGGTGATCTGGAACACGAAGGTCAACGAGATGGCGGGCGAGGCCACCGGCCTCCAGTCGCTCGCGCTCGAGGACACCGTCACGGGGGCCAAGTCCACCCTCGCGGTCACCGGCGCATTCGTCTTCGTCGGCTTCCGGCCCAACTCGGGGCTCATCGAAGGCCACTTCGACCACGATGCCAGCGGGTACATCATCACCGACGACCGGATGATGACCTCGATCCCCGGGCTCTTCGCCGCCGGCGACCTCCGCGTGCAGCTCACCCGGCAGGTCACCACCGCCGTCGGCGA
>JANLXK010000247.1:0-1640 GCA_031365045.1 Gemmatimonadota bacterium
CCGCCGACGCCGGCTTCAAGAACATCGTCGCCGTGCTCGATGAGGCCCGGAAGATCGGCATCTCGAAGGTCGGCATCTCCACGGAGAAGAAATGATGAAAAGTTGGATCGTCAAGGCGCTCCTCGCGGCGCTGGCCGTTCACGCCGCGGTCCTTCTGTTCGGCGGACTCGTGTTTTTCCGCTCCGGAAAGAAAGCCGTCGTTCGCGAGAACGTCGACCTCGTCACCGAGGCGGAGCAGGAAAAGAAAGTCGAGAAGAAGGAACCCGAGCAGAAAAAGGCCCAGGACGCCCCGATCGAGGAATCGGACGAGCCGATGCCGGACGTGAAGGACTTGGCCCAGCTCGAGGCGCCGGCCTCGGCCCCGGCTCTCGCCCCGCTTTCGCTCGCCGACCTCGAAGGCGTGCTCTCGTCCGACGGCGCCGGCGGTGGTTTTGCCACCGGCGGAGGTGGTTTGTCCTCGGGAGGACGGATCGGCGGCACCGGGACCGGCGGGGGGTTCTCCGAAGAGATGGGCGAGATCGCTTCGCTCGCGGATCTCGACCAACGTCCTCGCCCGATCTTCCAAACGGCGCCGAACTACCCTCAGGAGCTGCGTAAGCGCAACCTCGAGGGGAGCGTCCAGGTCGTGTTCCTCGTCGACCGCGACGGCAAGGTCGTCGGGCCGAAAGTGGAGAAGTCCACCAACCCGTCGTTCGACCGCCCCGCGCTCGAGGCGGTCAGGCAGTGGAAGTTCGAGGCGGGTACCAGGAACGGCGAAAAGGTCGCGTTCAAGATGCGCGTGCCGATCACGTTCAGCGCGAGCTGATCGTCATGTGGACGTCTCCGCTCCTGGCTGCCGTTTTGCTCCTGTCGGCCGAGCAGCCCCTGAACGACCTCTGGAAGGACCCCACGTTTCAGAAACAGTTCCTGGGGAGCTACGGTTTTCAGGCCGAGCTGGAGCCGAAGCTCACCGTGCTGGAGCGGCAGGAGCTCGAAAAGATCCTGACGCTGATGGCGACGGATACCGACGCGGCGATGACCGCGCTGCAGAAGGCCGCAACGCCCGATGCCAGCGCGGTCTTCAACTACACGATCGGCAATCTCCACTTCCAGAAGGACGAGCTCGACCCCGCCGCCTCCGCGTATGGCACGGCGGTCGCCAAGTTCCCGAGCTTCCGCCGCGCCTGGAAGAACATCGGGCTGATCGCGGTCCGGCAGTCCCGCTTCGACGACGCCATCAAGGCGTTCTCCCGCGTGGTGGAGCTCGGTGGCGCGGACGGCCTGACCTACGGCCTCCTCGGATACGCCTACGCGGCCCAGGGCGTCGCGACCTCCGCCGAGTCCGCCTACCGTGGCGCCGTCCTCCTCCAGCCCGACGTGCTCGATTGGAAGCTCGGACTGACCCAGGCCGTCCTGAAACAGCGGAAATACGGGGAGGCCGTCACCCTGTGCGAAGAGCTGATCGCGAAGTTCCCCGATCGGGCCGATTTCTGGATCATCCAGGCGAATGCCTATGTCGGGCTCAATCAGCCGATGAAGGCCGCCGAGAACTACGAAATCGTCGACCGCATGGGGAAGGCCACGCCGCAGAGCCTCTATACGTTGGGTGATATCTACGCGAACGAGGGCATGGTCGACCTCGCAGCGCGCGCGTATGGCCG
>JANLXK010000249.1:0-1852 GCA_031365045.1 Gemmatimonadota bacterium
CGAGGCTCCTGGCTTGACCCTCCCTCGCTACCCCGCTAAGTTGCTCGCCTTACAGGAGATACGATGTACACGCTGCTGATGGTCCTCATCCTCGTCGTCTGCCTGCTCCTCGCCGGAGCGGTCCTCCTCCAAGCCGGTCAGGGGGGCGGGCTCGCTTCGCTCGGCGGTGGGGCGGGGGACAACGTCGTCGGCGGCCGTCAGGCTGAGACGATCCTCACCAAGGGCACCTGGTGGCTCGGCGGAGCGTTCATGCTCCTGGCGCTGATCCTCTCGGTGATGTCGGCCCAGCGTGGCCCGGTCACCAGCCGCACGCAGGAGCTGTTGCAGCAGGAACAGCAGCAGGCCGCCCCGACGCAGGGCGCACTCCCGCTCGGTGGCAGCGCTCCGACCGCAGGCGGGACGCCCGCGGCTCCAGGTGGGACGCCTGCGGCTCCAGCCGCGCCAGCTCCAACTCCTCAGCCCTGAGTGGTCGTGATCGATCTTCGCAGCAGCGGGGTGGCCGGATGACCGGTCGCCCCGCTTTTGTATTGCTCGAGGACGGGACCTGGTATCCGGGGACCGCTCCGTTCCCGATCGCACCCGGATTCGGCGAGGTCGTCTTCACGACCGGACTCTCCGGCTACCAGGAGACCTTCACCGACCCGTCGTTCATGGGGCAGATCGTTGTGATGACCGCCCCGATGATCGGCAACTACGGCGTGAACGACGAGGACATGGAATCGGGGAAGCCGCAGGTGGCCGGGGTGGTGGTCCGCGAGCTCGCCAAGCGCGCCTCCAACTGGCGCGCCACCAAGGGGTTGGGGGAGTGGCTGGTGGAACATCAGGTGCCGGTCATCGAAGGGGTCGATACCCGTCAGCTCACCCGGCATCTCCGCGAACGTGGCGCGATGCGGGGCGTGATCGCGGAAGGGACCGAGCCCAACGCGGGACTCACCCGCGAACTCCTGGCGAGCCCCTCGATGGATGGACTCGACCTCGCGACCCGGGCCGGCGCCAAGGTGCAAGAGATCGTGGGCAAGGGTCCTCGCGTCGTGGCGTACGATTTCGGGATGAAGCGGAACATCGTCCGGATGCTCGCCGAGCATGGGTGTGAAGTGGTCGTGGTCCCCCCGACCACCACCGCCGCGGAGGTCCGGGCGCTCGATCCGAGGGGTCTTTTCCTCTCGAATGGACCGGGTGATCCGGCAGCTATCACCTACGCCAGCAAGCACATCCGTGAGTTGGCCCAGTCCGGGATCCCCACCTTCGGGATCTGCCTCGGACACCAGTTGCTGGGGCTCGCGTTCGGGGGCCGGACCACCAAACTCCTGTACGGTCATCGCGGGGGGAACCACCCCGTGAAGGACCTCCGGACCGGGGAGGTGCTGATCACCTCCCAGAACCACGGATTCGCCGTTGAGGGCGAAAAAGAGGGGGTCAACATCCCCGGGGCCCCCGATCTGGAGGTCACCCACCGCAATCTGAACGACGGTTCGGTGGAAGGATTGAGGCACCGGCAGCTCCCCGTCTTCGCGGTCCAGTACCACCCCGAAGCAGCCCCGGGACCCCACGACGCCTTCCCCCACTTCGGGGAATTCCTTCGGTCGATGGGGGTGGAGGCACCCCCCCGAGGGGTCCCTACCCCTTGACAGTCAACAGGTTAGCTCGTACTGTCTCCTCTGCGTGGCCCCTCCCCGGGGCCCTCCCGGAACACCCCCCGGAGGGGAGATGACCAAGGCAGATCTCGTCGAGAACGTCACAGCTTCGATCGCCCGTACCGCCGGTCCTATGATCTCGAAAAAGGACTGCGCTCGTGTGGTCGATGCCTTCCTGGACGCGATCAAAGACGCGCTCAAGGATCAGGAGAACATCG
>JANLXK010000282.1:0-3477 GCA_031365045.1 Gemmatimonadota bacterium
CCTTCCGTCTCCTTCCGTCTCCTCACGTCTCCTCCCGTCTCCTCCCGTCTCCTCACGTCTCCTCCCGTCTCCCCTCGTCTCAATCAACCATGGATCCCATCCAAGCCTTCCAAACCCTCGACCTCCGCGTCGGCCGCGTCCTCTCCGCCGAACTCAATCCCAAGGCCCGGAAACCGAGCTACGTGCTCCGGGTGGACTTCGGGCCGGAGCTCGGGACCAGGACGTCGAGCGCCCAGCTCACGGTCCACTACCGTCCGGAAGATCTGATCGACCGGTTGGTGATCGGGGCGGTGAATCTGGGGACACGCAACATCGCCGGAGTGATGAGCGACGTACTGGTCCTCGGGCTTCCGGACCCCGAGGGGGCCGTGGTGCTGCTCCAGCCCGAGCGGGAGGTACCGTTGGGAGGGAGGGTCTATTAGGCGCAGGGGGCAACCGTGACCTGGGTCACAGGGCGCGGGGGGATCCTGCGCTCTGGAACTCCGGTGTCCCGGCCGGTAGATTAGGACCGTCCCACTCACCCATCCGCGCCGAATGCTCCCTCGCGGTCCACGCACCCCTGACAACGGCGTGATCCGCGATATCGTGCCTACTTCTTCCCAGAGGTCCCCTGCCATGAAGCGAGTCGTAGTCTCGGCCCTCCTCGGCGTTACCCTCCTCGCCTCCACTGCCCATGCCCAGGATCAATGGGAGCGGGTGGTGCGCAATCAGCTGGAACAGGCGGGACGGATCTCCCAGGAACGCGGCTTTCGGATGGATCACGATATTTATCAGGGCCGGCTCGACGACGACGCGACCACCGACCTGACCGTCAATCTCGACGGCGGGAAGTCGTACGTGATCGTGGGCGTCTGCGATCAGGACTGCACCGACGTCGACCTCACCATCTACAACAGCAGCGGCGACGAGGTCGATTCCGACCTCCAGACCGACGACAAGCCGGTGCTCGCCTTCAGCGCGCAACGAGACGGGCGGTACCGCATCAAGGTGTCGATGGTGCGCTGCTCCGCCAACCCGTGCCGCTACGGCGTCGGCGTCTGGAGCAGGGACGGCATGGACGGCGGCGCCACCAGCGGCAACAACTCGAGCAGCAGCTCGAGCGCGGGTGACCGGTGGGAGTCCGTGGTACGCGACCAGCTGAACCGCGCCGGCTCCGTCGCGACCGACCGCGGGTATGCGATGTCGCACGAGATCTTCATGGGCCGCCTCGACGACGATGCCACCGAGAGCCTCAATATCCCCCTCGACGGCGGGACGCAGTACATCCTCGTCGGCACCTGCGACCAGGACTGTACCGACGTTGACCTGACCATCTACGACCCGAACAGCAAGGAGGTCGATTCCGACCTCGAGACCGACGACAAGCCCGTCCTCACGCTGACGGCCGGCAGCTCGGGCCAGTACCGGGTCAAGGTCTCGATGGTGGCCTGCTCGGCCAATCCCTGCCGCTTCGGTGTGGGGGTGTGGGCAAAGTGATGCAGGCCCGCGATTCATCGCGGGCTGAGTAGCGGCGCGACTCGTCGCGCAGGAGATAGGGGACTCCCGCTCGGAGTCCCTTATCTTTTGTCCCTATGAATCTCCTGTTTCGGGTCATCGCCGTGCTCTGGGGCGCCCTCTGGGGACCACGCCGGACCCCGCTCGAGCCCTCGGTGCTCTCGTTCCGGGTCCTCCCCACCGACCTGGACCCGAATTGGCACATGAACAACGGGCGCTACCTGACGATCATGGACCTCGGTCGCCTCGACATGACCCTGCACAGCGGACTCATGCGGGTGGTGATCCGGAATCGCTGGATGCCCGTGCTCGGCGGCGCCACGATCCGGTACCAGCGCCCCCTCCAGCCGTTCCAGCGCTACACCCTCACCACCCGGATCGTCGGCTGGGACGAGAAGTGGATCTATATGGAGCAGCTCTTCGACTCGAATGGGAAGCGCGCCGCGACCGCCCTGGTCAAGGCGCTGATCCGGGGCCGAGACCGGAGCATCCCCACCGCGGAAGTGATGCGCGAGGTCGGCGTCGATCTCCCGTCCCCCGCGCTGCCAGACCAACTCCGCGCCTGGATCGCCGCCGACGAGGCCTTTCCCCCGGCCTGACGCTCAGAGCCCCAGCTGCACCCGCACCCTCCCGAGTGCATCGTCATCTCCGAGCAACAGCCCTTCGATGACGTGGTCGACGCCGTACCCCTGGGTCACTCGGAGGGACGGCGTCTCGCCGTTCGTGGGAGCCGCGAAGGCGACCGTCACCTCCCGGCTCCCTCCCGCTTCGATCTGCCCTTCGACGATCGCCGGATCCGAGAGCGGCAGGAGTACCGTGCTGTCACCCCGCAGCAATTCCACACGCAGGCCGAATGGGGTGAGCGCCACCCGCCGAGCATCGTTGCCAACCCGGAGCGTGACCGTCCACTCGCTGGGGGTGCGCTCCACCTTCTCCACGGTCGCCGAAAGGTGGCAATCGAGGTAGAAGCCGCAGAAACGGAGCGGTGTGCCGGGGGCGAGGGTCTCCTGGCCCCGCAGTGCCGTGACGAGGATGAGCAGCACCCCGTAGGCGGGCGCCGTGCCGAGCGCGAGCCAGCCCCAGTACCGCCGACGGCTCCGGAGCCAGAGGAGGCCGGCGACGACCGTGACGCCAACGGTGCCCATCAGGGCGAGCATCCCGATGAATTGAATGAGCGGCATAGTGACCTAAGGCGTGGGGGTCGAGAGGGACGCACAGTGATCGTGCAGCAGGATCTCCTCGGGATGTCCGGCAAGGCGCTCCGCCCGGTCGGTCGGCAGGGTCCAGCTCCGCCAGTCGTGCTCCTGCCGGATCCGATCGACCCAGCGCGGACCGATCCGGTGCATCAGGTCGGCACAGTCGGCGGCCGGGAGCTGGCCGGCGGCCGTGAGGAGGGCGGGGATCGCGTCGGCGGAGAGGGTGGCATGGTACTCAGTGTCGAAGGCGCGACCTTCGAGCGCCCGCGCGAGGTTGACGCGCACCACCAGCACTTCCGGGTCGATCACGTTGAGGGCAGCGATCCACCCGGCACTGATGATGAGGACCCCGATCCCGAATCGGGACCGGCGGCCGCGCAGAATGGTCCACCCGAACCAGCCGAGCGCCACGCCCACCCACGCCATGCCGGCGGTGGCGTAGAGTCGCGTGTCGCTCAGGCCGTAATAGGAGACATACAGCATCATCCGCTGGAGCGCCGAGGCCATCAGCACGCCGAGGAGGGCCACGAGCATCCATCCGGCGGTGCGGAACCGCCGGTCCGCGTCAGGAGTGCGGCGGTCGAGGATCCAGTCGCCGAGCAGGAGGAGCACAAGGACGATCGCCGCGACAGCGACCAGCTCGAAGAAACCGCGACGGGCGTACTCGGCATAGGTGACCCCCGTGGTCGCCAGCACATACGCGCTCCCACCGAAGAGCGCGCGCGCCTGGAGGCCAAGGAAGGCTGCCAGGAGGCCCACCAGTGCGTAGAGCGCCGGGGCCACACCG
>JANLXK010000340.1:0-1045 GCA_031365045.1 Gemmatimonadota bacterium
TCACGACTCGCAGAGGACGGCTTTCAGGGAGATTTGTAAGAAAAAGGGGACTGTCCCCTATTCGGCGTTCGCCGCCAGCCACCGTTCGCAGTCGATGGCCGCGCGGCAGCCCGCGCCCGCCGCGGTAACGGCCTGACGGTAGACGTGATCGTGCACGTCGCCCGCGGCGAAGACCCCTTCGATGTTGGTGTACGAGGAATGGCCTTCGAGGGTGAGATAGCCCTCGGCGGTCATCGGGAGGAGCGTCTTGAAAAGCGCGGTGTTCGGCGTGTGTCCGATCGCGACGAAAAACCCGCCGCAGGGCTCCTCGGTCACGGCCCCGGTTTTCAGGTTCTTCACGGACACCGACCCCACCTTGACGCCGTCTCCCTTGACCTCGGTGACCGCCGCGTCCCAAAGCACGCGCACCTTCTCGTTGGCGAGCAGGCGTTCGGCCATGATCTTCGACGCCCGGAAAGAATCGCGGCGATGCACGACCGTCACGCGCGAACCGAAACGGGTCAGGAAGTTCGCCTCTTCCATCGCGGTGTCGCCGCCGCCGACAACGACGATCTCCTGGTTGCGAAAAAAGAAGCCGTCGCAGGTCGCGCAATACGACACGCCGCGCCCCGAGTATTCCTTTTCGCCAGGGAGATCCAGGGTCTTCGGCGAGGCACCGGTCGCGACGATCACGGCGCGGGCCGTCAACGTGTCCTCATCGGTGGTCACGGTGAACGGTTTCTTGGAGAAATCGACGAGGGTGACGTCCCCCGAAACGAAGGTCGTGCCGAAGCGCTCCGCCTGCTTCTTGAACTTTTCCATCAACTCCGGGCCCATGATCCCTTCGGGGAAACCCGGGTAGTTTTCCACCTCGGTCGTCTGCATGAGCTGCCCGCCCGCCATCAACCCTTCGACCACGACAGGCGCAAGGCCCGCGCGCGCGGCGTACAGGGCGGCCGTCAGACCGGCGGGACCTGAACCGATGATCACGACGTCGTGGAACGCCACGGGATCCTCCTTGAGTTCATCGCGAAAGGGCCGAAGATGCTAGCAGACAGGACTGGGG
>JANLXK010000365.1:0-10891 GCA_031365045.1 Gemmatimonadota bacterium
GGTTCGACTTCGACTAGTTCGCGCCCGGGCTGTCGTTCTTCTTGAAAAGACTCCTCTTATTCTTCGAGGTGTTCGCCATGCTCCGCGCCGCGCGCCGCATCTGGGCGCGCCACATGCGCGAGCGGTTCAAGGCGAAGCGGCAGGAGTCGTGGCTGATGCGCTTCCACACGCAGACGGCCGGCTGCTCGCTGTGGGACAAGCAGCCCGAGAACAACATCGTGCGCACGGCGTTCCAGGCGCTCGCCGGCGTGCTCGGTGGCACGCAGTCGCTGCACACCAACTCGATGGACGAGACGCTCGCGCTGCCCACCGAGGAATCGGTGCAGCTTGCCCTGCGCACCCAGCAGATCCTCGCCTACGAGACCGGCGTGCCCAACGTGCAGGATCCCCTCGGCGGGTCGTACTACATCGAAGCGTTGACCGACCGGCTCGAGCGCGAGGCCGAAGGGCTCTTTGCCGAGATCGAGGCGCAGGGAGGCGTGGTCGCGGGGATCGAGTCGGGGTGGTTCCAGCGCCAGATCGCGTCGAGCGCGTCGCGCTTCCAGGCCGAAGTCGAGGCCGACCACAAGGCGGTGGTCGGGGTGAATCGGTTCACCGAGGATGATGAATCCGAGATCGACATCCTCAAGATCTCGGACGACGCCGAGCGGAGCCAGAAGGCGCGGATGGCCACGATGCGCGCGGGGCGCGACAACGCCCTGGTCGAGCGGCGCCTCGCGGCGCTCAAGACCGCGGCAGACGCCGACCAGAACGTGATCCCGGCCATGCTCGACTGCGCCCGGGCATACTGCACGCTGTACGAGATCCGGCACACGCTCGAAGGGGTCTGGGGCGCGTATCGGGAGCCGGTCTTTTTCTAGCGAGAAGCACCTAGCGCCTAGCGAGGGCGCTTGTGGAACCTGTCCGCTACGGGTGTCAGAGCTCGCCATAGTCTCGCTAGGCGCTAGGCTCTAGGCGCTTGAGAAATAGAGGATCGCATGCCAACACCCAGCAACAAGCAACTCGACCGCCTCGCCAAGGAACGCCAGGGCGCCCCGGTCGTCTCGATGTATCTGAAGCTCGAGCCCCGCGACCGCGAACGGGGGAAGTTCCTCATCAAGGTGAAGAACCGGATCAAGGCGGCGGAGCGGGCGGTCGAGAAGATGGACTTCGACCGGGTCGAGCGGGACGCCATCACGGCCGACCTGACGCGGATCCAGGAATACCTGGCCCACCCGGGGCAGCTGCCCCACGGGCAGGGATTGGCCATTTTCGCGTCCAAGATGCGGAAGCTCTGGGAGGTGGTCCCGCTCCCGGTGGTGCACCGCTCCCGTCTCACCGTCTCCCGCGCGCCACTCGTGCGCGAGCTCGCGGGGATCGAGGACGACGTCGGCCAGCTCCTCGTCGGCGTCGTCGACCGGACCCACGCCCGCTTCTTCCGCGTCACCGCCTTCGACGCCACCGAGCTCGGCACGGAGCTGGTCACCCTCGGGAACGAGGAACGTCCGCGGCTCGGCCGAAAGGCCGGGGCTGGGATGGGGGAGCACACCTATCACAACCGGATCCGGAACGCGCAGCAGCGGCACCTCGAGAACGTCGCGGCGCGACTCTTCGAGCTGAGCCGGAAGGAGTCGTTCCGGGGGGTCATCCTCCTTGGGCCCGGGAGCACGCCGGAATCGGTCGCCGCCTTCCTCCACCAGTACGTCTTCGAACGGCTCCTCGGCGTCGGCACCCTCGGCCCCAAGGATGCGACCGCCAGCATCGTGCGCGAAGCCGCACTCGATGTCCGGGCACACTACGAGCAGGAGCGGGAGTCGGCGGTGGTCGCGGAGCTGAAGGAAGGAGTGGCGCGGGGCTGGGCGGTCAACGGCGTGGCCGATACCCTCACCGCGCTGGCGCACGGGAAGGTGCGGACCCTCCTGGTGCACGGCGAAATGAGCCGGCCCGGGTTCCGCCTCCGCTCGTCGGGCCGGCTCGTGGTCCCCGGCGAGAATGCGGCGTGGAAGGGCGAAGGGGATCCCGAGCCGGTGACCGACGTGATCGACGAGGCGCTCGAAGAGGCGCTCCGCCAGCGGCTCGACATCAACGTCCTGTCCGATGCGGCAGCGGCGAAGACGGTCGACGGGCTCGGCGCACTGCTCCGCTTCAAGTGAAGTACCGCGCAGTCCTGTTCGACGCGGGCAACACCCTTCTCGGCCTCGATCACGAACGGATCGCCCCAGCGGTGGCCCGGGCGCTGGGGATCACGTTGACGGCCGCGCAACTGCGCGCCGCCTCGCCCTACGCGGCGCTCGCGATGGAGGAGGCAAAGGGGACCGACCAGGAACGGGCGCTCCGCTACCTCGAGCTCCTCTTCGAACGGGCCGGGGTCCCCGAGGCACGGATGGCCGAGGTGAAGACCCTGCTCTGGGCGCTGCACGCCGAGCGCCATCTCTGGACCGGGATCGATCCCGGCACTGCACCAGCGCTCGCGCGGCTGCGCGAGGCAGGGATCGGCCTCGGCGTCGTCTCCAACAGCGACGGCCGTGTGGCCGAGGCGCTGGAGGCGGTGGGGTTGGCAGAATACTTCGGGGTGGTGGTCGATTCCAGGATCGCCGGGTTCGAGAAGCCCGACCCGCGTATCTTCCTCCCCGCGCTCGCGGCCCTGCAGGTGCGGGCGGCCGAAGCGCTGTACGTGGGCGATCTCTATGAAGTGGATGTGGTCGGGGCGCGCCGCGCCGGGATGGCGGCGGTGCTTCTCGATCCGGCGGGGCTCCACGCCTCGCGTGATGTGCCCACCGCCCCCGATGTGGCGGCGGTGGTCGACCGACTGCTCGGCACTGGAGCGTTGCTATGATGATGGCCCCGAAGAAAGCCCCCAACGCGCGTCCGGCCCCCGGGCGCCCCGTGCGTGTCCTCGTCGCCAAGCCCGGCCTGGATGGCCATGACCGCGGCGCCAAGGTGGTGGCGGCGGCACTGCGTGACGCCGGGATGGAAGTCATCTACACCGGGTTGCACCAGACCCCGGAGATGATCGCCGCCGCCGCCGTGCAGGAGGACGTCGATGTCGTGGGGCTCTCGATCCTCTCGGGAGCGCACATGACGCTCTTCCCGCGGGTGCGCGAGCTCCTGGTCAAGGATGGGCGAGAGGACGTCCTGGTGACCGGCGGCGGGATCATCCCCAAGGACGACGCGGACGCGCTCGAAAAGCTGGGGATCGGCAAGCTCTTCGGCCCCGGCACCAAGACGACCGAGCTCATCGATTACATCAGGGAGTGGGCGGCGACCCACCTCAAGGATTGACGGATCGCCTCTCCAAGCTGACGAGTGAATACCTCGCCCTCGCCGCCAAGTTGCGGCTGGGGGGAGGGCCGGAGCGTGCCAAGAAGATGCACGCCAAGGGTCAGCTCACCCCGCGCGAACGGGTGGAAGGGCTGATCGACCCGAAGGGCCCCTGGTTCGAGCTCGGCCTCCTGGTGGCGTACGACCGCTATGACGGCCAGGCCCCCGCGGCCGGGGTGATCACCGGCATCGGGCGGGTGGAGGGGCGCGAGGTCGTGTTGGTCTCCAACGACGCCACCGTGAAGGCGGGGAGCTGGTGGCCGGAGACGATCACCAAGATCCTCCGGGCCCAGGAAGTGGCGATGCGGGAGCGGATCCCGATCGTCTACCTGGTCGATTCCGCCGGGGTGAACCTCCCCTACCAGGGCGGGGTCTTTCCGGGGCAATACGGCGCCGCACGCATCTTCTATTACAACTCGCTGATGCGCAGGTACCTCAAGGTGCCGCAGATCGCCGCGGTGATGGGGAGCTGCGTGGCCGGCGGCGCGTACCTGCCCGCCCTCTCCGACGTGATCTATATGGTGGAGGGGACGAGCTTCATGGGGCTCGGTGGCCCCAACCTCGTGAAGGGCGCCACCGGCCAGACGGTCGATGGTGAGCTGCTCGGCGGGGCCTCGACCCACACCAGCATCAGCGCCGTGGCGCATTACAGCGCCAAGGATGACCGCGCCTGCCTCGCGTCGATCCGCGAGTACATCGGCCGGCTCCCGAAGCCCGCCGAGGCCCGCAGCCTGAAGGCCGAGGCGCCGGCGGCTCGACCGGCCGCCGACCTCGAGAAGGTGCTGCCGAAGGACCATCGGATGTCGTACGATATGCGGGATCTCCTCGCGTGCCTTCTCGACGGCGGCGGGTTCGACGAATTCCAACCGGCCGTAGGGGGCGAGATGCTCTGTGGCCACGCCCGCATCGCGGGGCGCCCGGTGGCGATCTTGGCCAACCAGCGCGGCGTGATCAAGGGGCGGCCCGGCAGCGCGCCCCACTTCGGCGGGATCCTCTATAGGGAGAGCGCCGAGAAGTCGGCGTACTTCATCGAGACCGCGGCCCGCGAGGGGCTCCCGATCCTGTTCGTGCAGGACGTGAGTGGCTTCATGGTCGGGCCCGAGGCGGAGCATTCGGGGATCATCCGGGCCGGGGCGCGCTTCGTCGAGGCGATGGCCACTGCCGCTGTGCCGAAGATCGTCCTCACCGTGAATCACGCCTCCGGCGCCGGGTATTACGCGATGGCGGGGCAGGGGTTCGACCCCGACTTCATCGTGAGCTGGCCCACCGGGCGGATGGCCGTGATGGAAGGGGAGAGCGCGGTCGGGGCCGTGCATGGTCCCACGCTCGAGAAGGCCAAGGTCGCCAAGACCCCGGTCGCTGCCGAGGTCCAGGCCGCCGTCGAATCGATGCGGCAGGACTATGAACACCAGCTCGATGCCAAGTACGCCGCCGCCCGCGGGCACGTCGACGCGATCATCACCGCCGACGAGACCCGGAGCACCCTCGCCTTTCTCCTCGATGTCGTCTCACGGAACTCCGGGTCCCACTTGGGGCCCTTCGACCTGCGATAGGCTGACCGAACCGATGCCCCCACGCACCACGTACCACGTACCACGTACCCTCTTGCTGGCCCTGATCGTCGGGTGTGGGCCCACGCTCCAGACGGCTCCGACCCCGGCGGTCCCTCCGGTCCCCCCGATCGAGAAGGCGACGGTCCGCCCCGACGCGACCTGGCTCCTGCCGCCCGCGATCGCCTATCAGCGGGCCCTGATGCCGCTCGAGCCGACCGGCGTCCCGATCTTCCTCCAGGCGCACCCGACCTGGGATGGGCGCGGGGTCCTCCTCGCCATCCTCGACTCCGGCACCGATCCTACTGTCGACGGGCTATCGACCACCACGACCGGTGACCCGAAGCTGCTCGACGTCCGGGATTTTTCGGGCGAGGGGATCATCGCCCTCGGCCGTGTGACCCCCCAGGGCGACGCGGTCACCGTCGGTGGGAAGGTCCTCACCGGCTTCGGGCGCCTCCTCGGCGTCAACGCCTCCGGCCCCTGGTACGGCGGCGTGCTGCGGGAGATCCCGCTGGGCGAGGCGCCGGCCTCCGACGTGAACTGGAACAACGTCGTCGGCGACACCCTGCCGATCCTCGTCACCCGCGCGAGCGACGGCTGGGTCCTCCTGGCCGACCTCGACGGCGACGGCTCGCTCCGGAACGAGAAGCCGATCCACGACTTCCTCGTCGCGCGCGAGAGCTTCGGCTGGGCCCCGCCGGGGCACCGGCCCGCGATGGGCTTCGCGGCGAACTTCGCGGAGCAGGGCGGGGAGCCGCGGCTCGACCTCTTCTTCGACAACAGCGCCCACGGCACCCACACCGCCGGCATCGCGGCGGGGCATGCGATCGGCGGGGTGGATGGCTTCGACGGCGTCGCCCCGGGGGCCCAGCTCCTGGCGCTCAAGATCGCCAACGACGCGCAGGGGGGGATCTCCACCACCGGCTCGATGATGGCCGCGCTCGATTACGCCATCCGCGCCGCCGCCGACCGGCATCTCCCGCTCGTGGTCAACATGAGTTTCGGCGTGGGGAACGAGATGGAAGGGGCCGCGCGCATCGACCAACTCTTCGATTCGGTCCTCGCCGTCCACCCCGACGTGGTCTTCGCGATCAGCGCCGGCAATGATGGTCCCGGCATCTCCACCCTCGGGTTCCCCGGCAGTGCCGGCCGGGTCATCTCGGTCGGTGCGACACTGCCGCGGATCTTCTTCAGCCGAGATCCGGGTCCCGACCCCATCGCCTACTTCAGCTCCCGTGGCGGCGAGGTCGCGCGTCCGGACATCGTCACACCCGGCGTCGCGTTCTCCACCGTGCCGCGCTGGAATCAGGGCAACGAGGCGAAGCAGGGGACTTCGATGGCCTCGCCCCACGCCGCCGGACTTGCCGCATTGCTGGTGTCAGCGTTGTCGCAGAGCGGCAAGCCGGTCGTTGCCGCCCGCATCCGGCAGGCGCTCACGACCACCGCCCAGCCCATCGACGGATTGACCATCATCGATCAGGGTGCCGGGGTCCCCAACGTCGGGCGGGCCTGGCACTGGCTTGAGGGCAACTACGCCTGGACCCCAGCGCGGGCCGAGGCGATCGCGCGAGATGGGACGCGCTCCGGCGCGGCCTTCCGTGGTAACGGCCTCGCGGCCGGGGACACGATCCAGCGCTGGGCGGTGCGGATGGAGGGGGCGATGGGCACGGTCGATCTGACGGCACGGAGCGACACCCCGTGGCTGCACGTCACGCCCCGTCAGCGCGTGGCGAGCGGGACAGGTGAAGTCGCGGTGACCTACGACAGGTCGAAACTCAAGGATGCGGGCGCCTACGTCGGAACGGTGACTCTCTGGGGGCGCGATACGATGGCCGGTCCGCTGGCGCGCTTGGTGAATACGATCGTCGTGCCCTACCCGACAGGCACCGAAGCGACGGTCGCCACGGCGCCGGTCTCTGCCGGGCTGGAACGGCGCTGGTCGTTCGGCGCCCAGGCCGATCGCCCCTTCGAGGTCACGGTCGCATCGAGTGGCCCCAAGGACCTGGTCCGCGTTTTTCTGCACGAACCGGGCGGACAGCCCTTTCGCGGCGGACATGAAGAGGAGGGGAGCAATGGCGCCAAGGCGGCGACCTTCCGACTCGACGCGCACAACGTCGTCGCGGGCAACTATGAGATCGTCGCCGCCGCACCCCCCATCGCCAACAGCAGCGCCGGGGTGCACATCGTGCACGCGCCGTTCACCCTCATCGGCGACTACCGTGGCGGCCGTGCGATCGCCGCCCTTCGCAACGTGACGACCGCGCCCATCGCCGTCACGGTCGGGGCCAGCATCATCGGCGGGACCCGCGAAGAGACCCTCAGCGGGACCGGTGGCGACACCGGGCACGTCACCTTCGACCTCCCGGCCTGGGTCACCCGGGTCGAGATCGACGCCCAGATGCCGGTGAGCGACTGGCCCAAGTTCACCGACTTCGGTGTCACCCTGGAGGCCGCGGATGGGAGCCAGCTCGCGCAGGCGCCGATGAACTATGCCTTCGAACGTCTGACGACCGAATTACCGCAGAAGTGGCAGGGTGGGCCGGTGACCCTGAAGCTCTATCCCGGCTGGGCGACGAACGCCCCGGGCCAGCACTGGACCCTCTCGGCCCGCATCCGGCTCTATGGCGACGAGGCGAAGGGCCTCGCGCTGGCGCCGGTCGGTCCGGCCACGGTGACGATCCCCGCCGGGACCCCCGAATCGGTCGCGTTCACTCCGGCCGCCCCGACCTGGGCCCTGCCGGCCGGATTCGTGGCGCTCGTGCGCTGGAGCGCCTCCGCCGCGCCCGGCGATCCTTGGACCCGCGAGTCCCCGCTGGCCCCGGCCCCGACCCCCCTGATGCGCTGATGACCAAGACCGTCCGTATCGCCGCCGGCCAGGGATTCTGGGGGGACTGGCTCGAAGCGCCGGTCCGCCAGGTCCGCGGCGGCCCGATCGACTACCTGATGCTGGACTACCTCGCCGAGGTGACGATGTCCATCATGCAGAAGCAGAAGTCGCGCGACCCCAATCACGGGTACGCCCGCGACTTCGTGCCGCTGATGGAACGGATCCTTCCCGACCTCGTCTCCGAGCGGTTCCGGGTCATCTCCAACGCCGGCGGCGTCAACCCGCTCGCCTGCGCGGAAGCGGTCGTCGGCGGAGCGCGGAAGCTCGGGCTCGCCGGTCAGGTGCGGGTGGCGCTGGTCTCGGGGGACGACATCCTCCCGCGGATCGACGAGCTCCTCGCCGCCGGGCACGAGATGCGCGACATGGACACCGGCCGCCCGCTGAGCGACATCCGCGATCGCGTCGTCTCCGCCAACGCCTACCTCGGCATGGCGCCGGTCGTCGAAGCGCTGGGGAAGGGCGCCGATGTCGTCATCACGGGGCGGGTCACCGACACGGGGCTCACCCTGGGACCGCTGGTGCATGAGCATGGCTGGCGGGCGAATGATTGGGACAAGATGGCGGCGGGCACCATCGCCGGCCACATCATCGAGTGCGGCGCACAGTCGTCGGGTGGGAACCTCTTGAAGGAGTGGCAGAAGGTGAAGGGGCTCGCGAACCCCGGCTTCCCCATCGCCGAGGTCGCGGCCGACGGGAGCTTCGTCATCACCAAGCATCCGAACACCGGCGGCGTGGTGAGCGTGGCGTCGGTCACCGAGCAGCTGGTGTACGAGATGGGGGACCCCCACAACTACATCACGCCGGATGGGGTGGCCGACTTCACCTCGATCCAGCTCAGGCAGGCCGGGAAGGATCGCGTGGCCGTCAGCGGTATCCGCGGCGCCGCGCGCACCGACAGGCTCAAGGTCTCCATCGCCTATCACTACGGGTGGAAGGCGGTCGGGACGCTGGTCTACAGCTGGCCCGATGCGCATGCGAAGGCCAAGGCCGCCGACCAGATCCTGCGCCAGCGGCTCAAGGACCTGGGACTCGAGTTCGAGACCATTCTGACTGAGTACGTAGGCGTGAATGCGACTCACGGCCCGCTCTCCCCCAAGCCCACCGGCGAGGAGGCGGAGGTGCAGCTCCGGGTCGGCGTCCGGAGCCCCGACAAGAAGGCGGTGGAGCGCTTCAGCCGGGAGATCGCGCCGCTGGTCCTCACCGGCCCGCCGAGCGTGACCGGGTTCGCCGGGGGCCGGCCGGCGGTGGAGGAGATCGTGGCCTACTGGCCTGCCCTCATCGACCGGACCGTGGTCGAGCCGCACGTGCATGTGGAGGTGCTCAATGCCTGATATCCAGCTGCGCTGGCTGGCGCACGCGCGGAGCGGTGACAAGGGCGACACCGCCAACGTCGGCCTGATCGCGATCAAGCCCGAGTGGTATGAGCTCATCCGCAAGGAAGTCACGCTCGCGCGTGTGAAGAAGCACTTCAAGGGGATGGCAAGCGGGGTGGAGCGGTTCGAGCTCCCCAACCTCAAGGCGCTCAACTTCCTGCTCCACGGTGCCCTCGACGGCGGCGGGACCATCTCGCTCAAGACCGACGCGCAGGGGAAGGTCTACTCGACGGCGTTGCTGCGGATGCGCATCCCTGTCCCGCCCGCGGTGGCCAAGACACTTCCGAAGGAGGCGAGAAGCTAGGAGTTTGGAGTTTGGAGGGCTTCAAACTCCGAACTCCCGGCTCCCAACTTCAGGCATATGCTCCAGACTGATCTCACGACCGGTGTCTTGACCCTCACCCTCGATCGCCCCGACAAGCGGAACGCGCTGTCGTCGGCGCTCATCGAGGCGCTCCTGGCCGCGGTCGAGCGCGCCGACCTCGACGCACAAGTCCGGGTGCTGGTGCTCCGGGGGGCGGGGAAGGATTTCTGCGCTGGCGCCGACCTCGAGGAGCTCCTCGCTTCCGCCGACAAGGACCCCGCCGAGAACGAGGCGAGCGCCCTCCGACTCGGCGCCCTTTTCCAGGCGCTCCGCGCGCTGCCCAAGCCGGTCGTCGCCGTAGTGCAGGGACGCGCCCTCGCGGGCGGGTGCGGCCTCGCCACCGCCTGCGACCTGGTGCTCGCCGCGGACGATGCCCAATTCGGCTACCCCGAGATCCAGCGCGGCTTCGTTCCCGCGATGGTGATGGCGATGCTGGTGCGCCAGGTCGGCGAGAAGCAGGCCCTCCACCTCGCCGTCACGGGGCGACTGCTCACCGCCGAAGAGGCCCTGGGACTTGGCCTGGTCTCCAAGATCATCCCGGCCGCTGGACTCGAAGCCCGCTCTACGGAGCTCGTCCGCGGGCTCTCGAAGGTCTCCCTCACCGCCTACGCCCTCACCAAGCAGCTCTGCTACGCCCAGGACGGGCTTCCCTTCAACGACGCCATCAAGCTCGGCGCCCGCATCAACGCGATGAGCCGCGCGACCCCCGATTTCAAGGCCGCGATCGTGGCATTCCTGGAGAAGTGATCTCGATGGCCGATCCCACGCACGACGCACCACGCACCACGCACCCGGCCGAAGGCCGCCGCCGCTGGATCCCCAGCTTCATGCAGATCCGCCTCGGGATCCTCATGCTCGCCCTGACGCTCGGCGTCACCGGGATGGTCCGCAACGACCAGCGCGTCGTCTATGTCGCGATGGCCTTCGGTGCGGTCGGCGTGATCCTCCGCTTTCTGAAGCCGATGGGAACCCGGAGATAGTGTGGGACTGATCGCGAGCTTCAAACAGATGCTCACGGCCCCCGCGTTCGGCGAGGCACCGCGTGTCTGCGTGTCTTGTGGCGTGACGCAAGTGCAGGGCAGGCCGAGCATGATCGCTGGACCGGCCTGCTGGCTTTGCGAGGGGTGTGCCCGGGAGCGCGGGGACATGCCGGGAAGCGCACCTGTCGCCAATACCAAATGCTCCTTTTGTGGAACGACCGCCGTGCAGCTCGCTGAGGTCCATCCGGTCGGCGAAGCGACTATATGCAGGCCCTGCCTGCAGCTGGCGATCGAGGTGTTCAACAAGAAGGGGCCCTGACTGGGCCCCCCTTACTTTCGCACCACGCACCACGCACCACGCACCACGCACCACGCACCACGCACCACGCACCACGCACCACGCACCACGCACCACGCACCACGCACCACGCACC
>JANLXK010000366.1:0-7865 GCA_031365045.1 Gemmatimonadota bacterium
CGATCGAAAAGCTGTCATCGCCGTCGTAGGGCACCTGTCCCACCAACGCCTGGTACGCCACGATGCCAAGGGAGTAGACGTCGCTCCGACCGACGATCGGCTGGGCGCGCGCCTGCTCCGGGCTCATGTAGTGCGGCGTACCGATCGACATCCCGGTGCCGGTGAGTTTCTGCCCGCTCGCCGCCTTGGCGATGCCGAAGTCGGTGACGATGCACTGCCCGAACTCGTCGAACATGATGTTGTCGGGCTTGATGTCGCGATGCACGATCCCGTGCTTGGCCGCGTGCCCGAGCGCGCCGCCCGCCTCGAGCAGGAGGCGGCGGATCTCCGGCGGGCTCATCCGGCCGCGGTCGCGCAGCACGTTGGAGAGCGACTTCCCGCGGAGGAACTTCATCACGAAGAAGATGACCCGCCCCGATTTTCCAACTCGGTAGATCGGGATGATGCTCGGGTGTTCCAGCTGGGCCGCGGTGCGCGCCTCACGCTGGAACCGCTCCACGAACTCGGCATCGAATGCCAGGCTGAACGGCAGCACCTTCACGGCCACTTCGCGCTCGAGCTGCTTGTCCTTGGCGCGGTAGACGATGGCCATGCCGCCCCGGCCGAGCTCCTCGGAGATCTCGTATTCGGAGGCGAGCGCGTCCCGAACCATGTCCATTTCGGTCATCTCGCCGGCCGCGATGGCCTTCACCGGCGTGGTGGCCGCTCCCCCGACCTCAAGGCCGCAGGAGGGACAGAATTTCGACTGTTCGGGGAACTGGGTTCCGCAGCGGGAGCAGTACATCGGGGGAAGGCTACGGCCTCCCACGGGGGGGCGTCAAGGTGAGGGGGCCCCGACCACCCGGAATGGGGCCCGACGCCGCACCTTCTTCCCTCCCTGTTCGAGCGTCACTTGGAGCGTGTAATTCCCCGGTCGGAGCCGACTCAGGTCGAGGGTCCGCTGGTCGGCGATGCGGGTGGAACGGGCCTCGTCCTCGAACTTCACGCTGATCGCGCCCCCCCTACCCCCCAGGATCCGGCCGATCGGCCCGAGCCCGCCGGGGCGCGAGACCTTGATCTCGGTCTTGTAGTGCTCCCCCACCGGGATGCCGAGCACTTCATAGAAGAGCTCCAGCGGGACGTCGGCCCGGTGCCCCCCTGAGGGATTGAAAAAGACGGTGTCCTCAGCGCTCCGAAGCCACCGGAGGTTGGCGGTGCGGGCCCCGAGCACCAGGTCGCTCAACGCCAGATGCGACTCGGCGGCCACCTCGACCGTGTCGGGGGGGGAGACCCGCCCCGCTTCGCCCTCCTGCACCGCCACCCGCCAGAGATAGCGCCCCGGCGGCGCCACGACCCCGATCCGTCCGACCAGCCACTCGCCTCGTGGCACGTTCCCGCTGCTCACGAAGAGGCTGGTGGAATCGACCGACGCCACCACTCGGCCGGTGACGACGTCCGTGAGGGAGAACCGGATCCGCACCGGATAGAGGGTGCCCCGGCTCGACACCACCGCCCGGAGGCTGCTCCCCGGCACCGCCCAGGTGAGGTGCACCACCGAGCGCCCTCCTTCCTGCCCGACGGAGAGCACCTCCCAGCGGGCGTCCTGCAGCGGCGTGTCGAAGTGGAGCCCATAGCTGTCGGTCCTGGTCCCCACCGCGATGGAGCGCTGGCCGACGCCACGTTCGCGGTCCATCATCCCGATCGTTCCTATCCCTCCCGCGGCGATGAGTCGACCGTAGACCGGCGAGAGCCCCTCGCGCGATACGACCAGATCGGCCGCCTGACGGCGCAGGGTGGGCGTCGCCGAGCCGCTCCGGAGCGCGACCGCGGCACCGAAACCGAGGATGTCGTAGATGCTCTCGACCAGCTTGTAGTCCTGCACATCCTCGCGCGCGACGAAGTGGAAGAGGAGATCCCCCTCCGGACGCTCATAGCGCCACGACTGGTTGAGGGGGACCGACACGCCCGCGAGCGTGGCCCGCTCCGTCGGCTCGCCGTGGCGGATGAAGATGAGCCCGCGGTCGTCGTACTCACGGCTGTACGACCGGAACCGTTCCTCGATCCGATACTGCCGCCGGGCGCTGGCCAGCCGGAAGTTGCGGCGGGCGTACCACATCCGACGGTAATGTTCGGCCAGCCGTTCGTTGGGACGGCGGAGGTCCACCTGATCGCGTGCCCCCCAGAAGCGGGCGAGCCATTCCGCGCGCGGGGCGGCAGTGAGGGAATCGAGTCCGGCGAGCGCCGTGTCATCGACCAGTTCGTGCAGGTCGGCGCGGAGCATCCGGTCCACCACGGTATCGCCGGAACCGGCCGCTTCGTAATACGGCACTGCCCCCGCGAAGTGGCCGCTGCTCAACTGGGTGCGCGCCAGCTCGAACTTCCCGAGTTCCGGGTCGCCGCCGGCGACGAGATAGCCGCGGAACGCCGCGATACTCGAATCGGCGTCCCCGACCTCGCGCTCGATGCGGCCGCGGGCAAGGAGTACCGCCGGGTGCCCCCCGGCCGCGGTGGCCCCGGCACGCCGGAGCGCTTCGAGTGCGACCGCCAGCCGGAGATTGACCCGCTGCTCGAGCGCGGTGTTGACGAGGTCGGTGAGGCCGTGCACGAACGAGGGATCGACCTCGGCCGCCTTGGCGAACATCCCGGCGGCGCGGGTCAGTCGATCCTTGCCGAAGATCGCCTGGATCCCGGCAACGAGCGAGACCTCGGAATCGAGGATCCCGTATTCGGCGAGACCCAGCCCGTACCACGGCCAGGGCCACCGGGGCTCCAGGTCGGCGGCCCACTGGAACTCGCTCGCCGCGTCGTCGTTGCCGCTCCGGCGGCCGAGGGCGGCGAGCCGGAGGTCGATGAGCCCGAGGCGGAGATGGATCATCGTCTCATTGCGACGCACCCGCGCCTGGGCGATCAGGTCGCGCTCGAGCTGCGAGAGGGCGACGGAGTCCTGGACCTGGTTCAGGGAGTCCTGGAGCCGATCGAGCGAGTCACGCTGGGCCGGAGATTGAGCCCACAACTGAGACGGGAGGAGACGAGAGGAAACGAGAGGAGACGAGAGGAGACAAAGCGCCGCAAGGGCCCATTCCTTTGAGGGAAGGGACCCACGCAACACACAACACTCAACACGCGACACGTTCACGGTCTTGGAGACGTCCGAAAGGGGCTGCCCCGCACTACGGACGACGGGGCGTTCCGGTTTGCGCTCGCGCCCGATCCTTCAGGAATGCCACCGTGCCATCGTACACCGCCTGGGCGTACAGGCGCTGGCCGGATACGGACTTCAAAGCCGCTTCCTGCTCGGGGATCATCATGAACAGCCCTTCCGTCAGGATCGCGGGCATCCAGGTCGGACGGACCAGCGCGAGGTCGCCCCGCCCCACACCGAGTTCCGGGAGGCCGAGCCGACGGACCAAGGCGGCTTCGACCGGGCGGGCCCAGGCGAGGGAGCGGGGCTGGTTGTAGTAGACGCTCGTCCCCTGGTTGGTGAACGGGTTCACGCCGTCGGGGAGGGCGTTGTTGTGGATCGAGACGAGGAGGTCGGCGTCGGCGCTGTCGGCGAAGCGGATGCGGGGCCAGAGGTCCACCGGGAGCGAATCCTTCCGCGTCAGCAGCACCGTGGCGCCGGCGGCGCGGAACATCCGCTCCAGCTGCTTCGCGACGCCGAGGTTGGCCTGCGACTCGAGGAACCCGGTGGGACCGGTCGCGCCGACAGGGGGATGACCAGCGTCGACCACCACCTTCAGTCCCGCGAGGGGACGGAGCGCGTCGAGGCGGGGCGGCCGCTTCACCTCGAGGATCAGGTCGGTGCCGTCCCAGCGGGTACGGTAGCCCCAGACCGGATCGGAGAGATCGACGGTGAGGGCGACCTCGTCGGCGTTGGGCTGGGACCAGCGGATCTGGGAGATGAGGGGATCGGCGGGACCGTACTGGATCCAGTTGATGTCCCCCTGCGCGCCGAAGAGGGTGAGCGTGAGACGCTTCTCCTCCTCCAGCATCTTGAACGGCACCCGCCAACTCACCGGGATGCGAATGGAGACGCGGTCGGTGGCACGCGATACCCGGATGGATCCCACCGATGCCCCGAGCGTCGGGGTCCCCGGCAGGAGCGGGAGTGCCTCATTGGCCGCGATCCAGGCGGTGGATCCCGAGGAGAGCCGGACCCGGAGATCGCCGTTGAGGCGCCCCGTCACCGCCGCGCGCGTCCCCGTCGGGAAGAAGTAGTAGTATGTCCCGCTCGGCACGGTGCGCCCGACCGTGATCTTGTCCGTGTCCCCCTTGCGGGCGGTATCGTCATCGAACGTCACGGGACGCGGGGCGGCATCGAACGCGGCGATCTGCACCGGCCAGCTCCAACGGGCGGTGTCGGCGCCGAGGATGACCTCGATCGTCGGTCGGGCGGTGGGGCGGTCGGGCGATCGGTTGGAAAGGGGAAGGATCCCCAGGAGCGGACCGGGATCGCCGATGACGAGCCCGGTGACGGTGCCAGCGTAGCGATCGGTCGCCACGGGACGAAGGAGCTTGGCCGTGTCGGTCTCGAAGGCGCGGGTCCCCCACGGCACCTCGGCGAGACGGGGGTCGTTGCTCAACGCGATCACAGAACCGTCGAGCATCCGGATCTGGACGATGGCATTCGGGGCGGCGCGGAGGAGGATCGGGAGGGGCTCGTTCCGCGGCCACCAGACTCGGCCGCGTGGTTGCACGCTCATCGTGTCGAGCCAGGGCCCCGAGCTCGAAGGGACAAAGCGCGGCGCGCGATGGACGAGCCACGACGCACGAGCCGTATCGGCGCCGCGGGTGGCCTCGAACTCCAGCGTCATCAAGGAGTCGCCGGGGATCCGGATCCAGCCGAGGAAGGCCCCGTTGGGCGCGACGGCCACCTGTTGTCCGTTGACCGTCAACCGGGCGCGCCCGTCCCCGACCTGCCCGAAGACGAAGTTCGAGTCCCCCGCATCGACGATGTCGGCCGGGCCGGGGTACACCAACTGGATGGCGAGGGGACCGGTGACCCGGGAGACAGGGGGGAGCTTCCAGGTGCTGGGTGCTGGGTGCTGGGTGCTGGGTGAACGGCCTTGGGCGGCGGACATTCCCGGCGAAACGAGCGTCGCCAGAAGCCCAAGTACTGCCACATCGCCCGCAAACCGCAGGAAGCGAGCGGATAGCCGATAGCGGATAGCGCCTGGTCGGCATTCGGGGCGTGCGATCAGAAGGTGACCCATATCACGCAAATTAGCCGCCTGTCTTGGGTTACGGGACTGTCACGTTGACGCGTTTCCGGGCGACCCGTAGATTCCGCCTTCAGGCCTCACCCCCCACCCCCGGAGTACGCGTGAAGTTCTGCCCGGTCTGCGGCACGGAGTACGCGGACGACGTGAAGTTCTGCCCGCGCGACGGGCAGACCCTCAAGTCCGCGAACCCGTCCGGCGACCTCCTCGGCCAAGTCATCGCCGATCGCTATCACGTGACCAAGAAGCTCGGCGAGGGCGGCATGGGTGCGGTCTACCTCGCCGAGCACGTGAAGATGGGGCGGAAGAGCGCCATCAAGGTGATGAGCGCGTCGATGTCGCAGGACGCCGACGCCGTCTCCCGCTTCAACCGCGAGGCCAACAACGCCTCCCGGATCCAGCACCCCAACATCTGCGCCATCTACGACTTCGGGGAAACCCCCGACGGGTTGATGTACCTCGCGATGGAATTCATCGAGGGGCACAGCCTGAACGAGATCCTGAAGAAGTCAGGGCCGATGACCCTGCAGCGCGCCACCAACATCCTCCGGCAGACCGCCGAGGCGTTGCACGTGGCGCACGAAGGGGGGATCGTCCATCGCGACCTGAAGCCCGACAACATCATGATCGCCCAGCAGGGGGGGAAGGATCTGGTGAAGGTCGTGGACTTCGGCATCGCCAAGGCGGTCGGCGGCGACGAGTCGGGACAGAAGGTCACCAAGACCGGGCTGGTGGTCGGGACGCCCGAGTACATGAGCCCGGAACAGCTCTCGGGCGACAAGCTCGACGGCCGGTCCGACCTCTATTCGCTGGCGCTGGTCTATTACCGCATGATCACCGGGACCCTCCCCTTCCAGGCGGAGACGAGCCAGGAGACGATGATCAAGCGGCTGACGGACGACCCGATGCCGCTCCGCCAGGCGCTCCCGACCGGGAACTTCCCGGGGGGGCTGCAGCAGGTGATGGACCACGCGCTCGCGCGCTACGCGAACGACCGCTACAGCGACGCGGTGGAGTTCGCCAAGGACGTCGAGGCTTCGCTGGTCGGGATCGCCCCCGAAGGCGGCTCCACGATGGTGGTCGGCGCCTCCGACCTGAAGACGATGGTGGCGGGGCCGCCGCCGAAGACCCGCATTTCGAGCCCGTCGGATAGGAGCGGTGCGGCGGCGACGCCCCCCGCGGCGAAGAAGCGCCCGGTCGGTCTGATCGCCGCTGGCGTGACCGTGCTGGCGCTGGCGGGAGGCGGCTACGCCATGTTCGGTCGGGGCGGCGCACCTGAGCCCGCCGCGACCCCGGTCGACACCTCGACCGCGGTCAGGCAGGACAGCACCCCGACGGTACAAGCGCCGGCGCCGGCCCCGACGAACCCGGGGGGCACGACGCAGCAGGTGACCCACCAACCGCCGACGAACCCCGGGACGCGGCCGAACACCCCCGCCGGAGGCGCCAGGCACGACCAGACGGCGATCCAGCGCGAGCTCGACGCCTCGGTGGACGTGATCGCGGAAGGCGCACCCTCGGCCCGCCGGATCGCCCTCCGCAGGCTGAGTGAGATCTACGGCTACACCGACCTGGACGACGGGATGCGTGCCGACGCGGCACTTCAGTCGGCCACGGGCTACACGGTCGTGGCGGAGTCGGAGAAGACCAATGGCGATCAGGCCGCGGAGAAGGCGGCCCTCACCGCGGCAGTAGATTGGTATCAGAAGTCGAACAGGCTGGCCCCTAAGTCTCGCATTCAAGACATGATCGGCGCCGCTCAGGCCAGAATCAGGGAGCTCCAATAGTGACCAAGCCTGTCCGCGTCTCCGTCTTCGGCAAGACCGACCTCGGTCGCAGTCGCGACCACAACGAGGACACCTTCCTCGTGGCCGATCTGTCGACCAAACGCGCCTCGCTCCTGCCCGAGGTCCGGGACCACGAGGTGGGCCCCCGCGGTTCCTTCTTCATGGTCGCCGACGGGATGGGCGGCGCCGCTGCCGGCGAGGTCGCGTCGGCGATGGCCGCCGACCTGATCTACAAGCACATGAGCACGGTCTGGCCGGCCGACAGCGAGATCAGCGCCCAGCGCTTCGCCTACCGGATGAAGGAGGCGGTCGAGTCCGCCAATGCCGGGATCAACGGCTACACCCGCGACCACCCCGAGGTGCGAGGGATGGGGACCACGGTCACCGCGGCGGGAGTCTTCGGCACCGACCTCTATCTCTGCCAGATCGGCGACTCGCGCGGCTACCTCGTGCGCGATGGGGTCACGTCCCAGATCACCAAGGACCAGTCGCTGATGCAACGCCTGGTCGACGCCGGCGAATTGACCGAGGCCGAGGCCGAGACCAGCGAGCGGCGGAACATCATCCTCCAGGCCCTCGGCCCCGAACCGCGGGTGAAGGTCGACCTGACCCGCCAGCCGGTCCGGCAGGGGGACGTCCTCGTCCTCTGCTCCGACGGGCTCTCGGGCCAGGTGAAGAAGGAGGAGATCGGAGAGCTCTACGCCAAGAACCCCGACCTCGCCACCTTCTGCGGGGCGTTGATCGACCTCGCCAACGAGCGCGGCGGCCCCGACAACATCACCTGCATCGCGGTCCGCTTCGACGGCGAGGGACTCGCCTCCTCCGATGGCCAAGCGGCCGTGGGCCACCAGGTCTATCCGCTCGACGAGCATGAGTCCAC
>JANLXK010000203.1:0-1103 GCA_031365045.1 Gemmatimonadota bacterium
GCAGCTCCCCGTCGCGGAGGAGGGAGCGCTGGCAGGCGTTCCAGAGCTCGTCCCCGGTGCGGCCCTGTTCCAGCTCGGCGTCGGTGTACAGATGCCGCGGGTCGGATTCGTGCTCTTTCAATTCCTTCCGCGCCCACCCCGGGATCCCCGCCACCGTCCGGTGCTTCGGCTCGTGATAGCAGTAGTTGTGCGCCAGCTCCCGCCAGGTCACCGCCTCGTCTTCGAATTTGGCGTAGGCCATCGCGGGTCCCGCCGCACGCGCGGCGAGGAGGACCTCCTGGATCCCGATGTTGCCGAAGTGGAGGTAGGGTGAGAGCCGGCTCGTCCCGTCGAGGTTCGGGTCGTTCCGATCATCGGCGTAGCGGGGGAGCCCGTGCTCCAGGAACCAGGCCAGACGCCGCCGAGCCGTGGAAGTGCCGCCCCTGATCGTCGGACTGGGAGGGACCGAGTGGTCGATGTCACACTGGGCCACCAGCGCCGGGATGTCGCGCACGACCGTCGGCTCGAAGGGGAGATCGATGTTCCCGCGCACCCGCGGCAACACCGTTCCCACCGGTCGCAGGTGCTCCTCGAGATGGCGCTGGATATCCGTCCTGAAGCCGCGCGCGGTCAGGTGTTGTCGGGTGATCGCCGCGAGGGGTACGACGCAGCTCGTATCCACCGCGACCACCGGGGTCGCGGTCTTCTCGCGCAGCCGCTTCGTCTGTCGGGGATGGATGAAGGTCGGGGAGAACTCGGTCACCACCAGCGCCGCCCGATCCGCCAGCTGCACGAGCGGCGAGCCGGACCCTTCCTCCTGCGCCTGTCCCCCCGTGCCCCCGTGCGCCCGTGCGACCGTCCGCCTGTGCGCCAGGTAGAACGCATACTGCACCCCCCGTGCCCCGAATTCCCGCTGCAGGTCGGCCACCGACTCGAGAATGAAAGTGTGGTGCCGGTCACTGGCCCAGGGATAGTCAGGTCGGAGTCCCTGGTAGACGAGGAGAGGGATCCCGAGCCGGTCGGCCTCCTGCGCAGCGAAATTGAGGGCGAAGTTCCCCTCCACCCGCATCGCGATCCCCTGCATCCAGTACAGCACGAATTCGCCCCCCGGCCGGGGGCCCCCC
>JANLXK010000067.1:0-1719 GCA_031365045.1 Gemmatimonadota bacterium
GGGGGGTTGGGGGTTCGGCGGGTTGGCGGGTCGGGGGTATGGCGGGTAGGCGGGCGCAAGTTGGTAACCGTCCTGAGGAGCTATCGCGACGAAGGACCAGGCTTACCGAGCTAGGTCCTTCGCTTCGCTCAGGACGGTTCCTTGCTCTCGCTACCCGCCGGCCCACCTACCCGCCTAATACTTCAACCCCACCATCTCCGCGTACTTCTTGAACAGCTCTCCCGCCTCGCCTTCCGCGGGCGCGGGGATCTGCACGTCCACGGTGATGAGCTGGTCGCCCTTCCGTCCCTTCTCCTCCAGCCCGATCCCCTTGATGCGAAAGGTGCGTCCCGGCTGGGTGCCGGGCGGCACCTTGAGCACGACCTTCTTGCCATCGAGCGTGCGGACCTTGAGCGTCGTGCCGTAGACCGCCTGGGCCAGGTTGAGCGGCACCTCGCAGCGAAGGTCGAGCCCTTCGCGGGTGAAGAAGCGGTCCTGCTGGACCTGGAACGTCACCACGAGGTCGCTCGCGGGACGGCCGTCGCGCGCCGGATTTCCCTGCCCCTTGAGCTTGATCTTGGTCCCGCTCTCGGTGCCGTGCGGCACGGTCACGTTCAGGCGGCGCTCGGTGCGGATCTCGCCGGCCCCCGCACAGGTCCCGCAGTACTGGCTCGGGATCTTCCCCTTGCCGCGGCACTTGGGACAGGGACGGTGGACCGCGAAGGAGCCCTGCCCGAAAGTCACGCTCCCCGACCCGCCACATTCGCTGCAGGTGGTGACGGTGGCGCCGGGCGCCGCACCGCTCCCGTGGCAAGTGGTGCACTGTTCGTTGACCGTGACCGAGACGGGGACCTTTCCCCCCATCGCGGCAACGCGGAAGGGGATCTCCACCACGGTCTCGATGGCCTCGGGTCCGCGCGCCTCTTCGCGCCGACCGCGCGCGCCAAAGATCGAGCTGAAGATGTCACCCAGGCCGATGTCGCCGAAGTCGAACGAGTTCTCGTCCACCTCGCCGACGCCACCTGGGGCGCGCCCGCCGGCCCCCCGGGGCCGCTGTCCCGCGCCCGCGAAGGCACCGTACTTCCGCATCCGGTCGTACTTCGAACGCTGATCGGTGTCCGACAGCACGGTGTGCGCCTCCGAGATCTCCTTGAAGCGATCGGCGGCCTGCGGATTGTTGGGATTGGCGTCGGGATGGTACTGCTTGGCCAGGCGCCGGTAGGCCTTCTTGATCTCCGGCGGGGCGGCCGTATCGGGGACGCCCAGGACCTGGTAAAAGTCCTTCGCCATGTCAGCCCTGCTCCCCGTACACCTGGACCCGCGCCGGGCGCAGCAGGATCCCCTTGAAGCGGTAGCCGGCCTGGAAGACGGCCGAGACCGCACCGGCCTGCTCGGGGGTGGCAGCAGGGATCTGGGAGATCGCCTCGTGGACCGAGGGATCGAAGGGGACGCCGACCGGCTCCACGATCTCGAGCCCGAACTTCTCGAGCTCTTTCCAGAGCTTTTTATCGGTCAGGAAGACCGCCTGGTGCAGCTCGCTCACGGACGGGATCTTGTCTCCGCCATCGACGACCCGATCGAGATCGTCCAGCACTTCAAGCAGCTTGCCGAGGAGCTCCGCCTGCCCCCGTTCCCCCGCTTCGGCGCGCTCCCGCTGGGACCGCTTCCGGAAATTGTCATACTCGGCCGCGAGCCGGAGATACCGGTCCTTGAGCTCGTCCCGCTCACCGCTGACCCGAG
>JANLXK010000207.1:0-1890 GCA_031365045.1 Gemmatimonadota bacterium
TGCCGTCGGGCACGAAGCAGATCTCGACCGATTCCGGCTTCTCCGCGGTTTCCAGTCCCAGTTGGCGCGCCAGGGCCCGGGTCTCCGGCTTGGTCATCTCGCCCACGGGCGTGAGCATCCGGGAGACCACGGCGCGATCGATCCCCCAGAGGAAATAGCTCTGGTCCTTGTTGGCGTCGCTGCCGCGATAGAGCCGCCCTTCGCGGGCGATCGCGTAGTGTCCGGTCGCGAGGTGGTCGCACTCCAGCGCGTTGGCGTGCGCCAGAAGGTCGCGGAACTTGGTGAACGAGTTGCAGCGGACGCAGGGGATCGGGGTCCGCCCCTTGGAATATTCGGACACGAAGTCGCCGATCACGTCCTGGGAGAAGCGGTCCTCGAGATTGAGGACGTAGTGCGGGATGCCGAGGCGATGCGCCACGGCCTTGGCGTCGGCGATCGAGTCCATCGAGCAGCAGGGGCGGTCGGTGACCTCGTCGCCGTAACAGAAGAGCTTGAGCGTGGCCCCGATGACATCGTGGCCCTGCTCAACGAGGCGAGCGGCGGCGACCGAGCTGTCGACGCCGCCCGACATCGCGACCAGGACGCGCTTACGCACGTCCGAGCACCACCGACAGCTTGCGGACCTTTTCGACCACCTTGGGGAAGACCTCGGCCGTGCGGGCGACGTCGGCGCTGGTGCTGCCGTGGCCCAGGGAGAAGCGGAGGGCGCCCAGCGCCACATCGCGCGGAACGCCCATCGCCATCATCACGTGGGACGGCTCGACCGCGCCGGTGGTACAGGCGCTGCCGCTCGACGCGCAGACCCCCTGGAGGTCGAGGTGCATCAGGAGTGCCTCGCTGTCGGCACCCGGCACCGAAATGCTCAGGATATGCGGGGCGTGGGCCCCACCGGCGGCGTGCCGCATCAGGTCAGGCACCGCCGCGGAGAGCTTGTTCCAGAGGTCGTCCCTCAGCGCCGTGAGCGTCTGCGATTCGGCTGCCTGCTCCGCCGCGGCCAGCCGCGCCGCGCGGCCCAGCGCCACCGCGCCCGCGACGTTCTCGGTGCCGGGACGGATGCCGAACTGCTGGCCGCCGCCGTGGATGATCGCTTCGGTGACGTGGCGGTCGCGGACGATCAGGGCCGCGATCCCCTTGGGGGCGCCGACCTTGTGGCCGCTGATGGTGAGCATCGCGACCGGGAGATCGCGGAAGACGATGGGGAACTTGCCGAACGCCTGGACCGCGTCGACGTGGAGGATCGTCCCTGCCGCTTCGCAGCGCCGGCCGACCGCCACGATGTCCTGTACCGCGCCGGTCTCGTTGTTGACCCACATCACCGAGACCACGCCGGGCTTCCGCGCGAGGGCGGCGTCGAGTGCCGCCATGTCGATCTGTCCCTGCGCGTCGACCGGGAGGATCTCCTCCTCGCCGCCCAGATGCACCACCGCGTGCGCAGCGGCGAGCACCGCCTTGTGGGCGGAGCCATCGACCGCCGCGCGCATCTTGGCGCCGCGGTCACGGGCCGCGAGCGCTCCGCCGACGATGGCCAGGTTGTCGGCCTCGGTGCCGCCGGAAGTGAAGACCACCTGGTTGGGCTCGCACCCCAGGGCCTCCGCGACCTCGCGACGCGCCTGTTCCAGCCCCGCCCGTGCCGTCCGGCCGAACTTGTGCGCGCTCGACGGGTTCCCGAACGCTTCGGCGCCGAGGTAGGGGAGCATCGCCGCCAGGACCTCCGGGCGGACCGGGGTGGTGGCGGCGTGGTCGAGGTAGACGGGCGCGGGCTTGGACATGCTGGAAAATAGGGGGTCGGGCGGCCGGGCGGTAATGCGAAACCCCTCCCCGGACAGGGGGTGGGGCAGGGGAGGGGGTCTACATCGACTGCACTTCCAGCTCCACCACGTCGTCCACCCG
>JANLXK010000415.1:0-1862 GCA_031365045.1 Gemmatimonadota bacterium
GCGGCGCGTGGCGCGCCGCCCTTTGGGGTCGTCGGGGGTGCCCCGCCGGGGGCCCGCCCTGGGGGGGGCCCGCCGCTGGGAGGTTCGGATCCCTGTGCGGCCCGCGCGGAGGCCCCGCCCTCGGCGTCCGGGATGGATCGAGTTGGCGGCCCCGGAGGGGCCACCCTACAGGTGACACTGCTCAGACTCGAGCCACTGTTCTGGGAGGCATTCCGACGCGCCCCTGCGCCGATGCGCCGACGCGCCCATCACCTTTGTGATGTTAACACCCCCCTGCCGCGCCGTTGTTGGGCTATCCTGAGCGTTGTGTGGGACCCCAAAGTTCCCTAATTTCCTAATCCACTTCTGCAGTCGCTTGTCGCAGGGTTCTGACCTTCAGACTCGCCACAGCTGACGTAAAGAAGCGCCCTGGTTTCCCGGACCCCCCTGAGTCCGGTCGTTTTCATCGACCTGTACCCCCAAGGGATCGCCACGATGGCCAAGACCCCGAAGTCCGCTGCCGCCCCCTCCTCGCGTATCGAGCCCCAGATCTCGCCCAACGCGACGACCGTCCTCAAGAAGCGGTACCTCATCAAGGACGAGACCGGGAAGCCGATCGAGCAGACCTCGGACCTCTTCTGGCGCGTCGCCCAGACCGTCGCCGCCCCCGACACCAAGTACGGTGCCAGCGAGGGCGCGGTCGAGGCCGTCAGCGAGGCCTTCTACGACATGATGGCGCGCCGGTACTTCGTGCCGAACTCGCCCACCCTGATGAACGCCGGCCGCCCCCTGGGCCAGCTGTCGGCCTGTTTCGTGTTGCCGGTCGAAGACGCCCTCTCCAACGGCAAGAGCGGCATCTACGACACCCTCCGCGCCATGGCGCTGGTGCACCAGTCGGGCGGCGGCACCGGGTTCTCCTTCTCCCGGCTCCGCCCCTCCAACGACGTGGTCCGCTCCACCATGGGTGTGGCCTCCGGCCCGGTCTCCTTCATGAGCCTGTACGACGCCTCCACCGAGGTGGTCAAGCAGGGGGGGACCCGCCGGGGCGCCAACATGGGGATCCTGCGGGTCGATCACCCCGACATCATGGGGTTCATCCACTGCAAGGATGACACGACCAAGATCACCAACTTCAACATCTCGGTCGGCGTCACCGACGCCTTCATGCAGGCGGTGGAGTCGGACAGCGAGTACGACCTGATCCACCCCAAGACCGGCGCCGCCGTGGGCCAGCTCAAGGCGCGCGCGGTCTGGGGCGAGATCATCCACGGCGCCTGGAAGACCGGCGAGCCGGGGGTCTTCTTCATCGACAAGGCCAACTACTACAACCCGGTCCCGCACCTCGGCAGCTACGAGGCGACCAACCCCTGCGGCGAGCAGCCGCTCCTGCCGTACGACGTCTGCAACCTCGGCTCGGTCAACGTCGGCGCCTTCGTCAAGGACGGGCAGGTCGATTGGGACCACATGCGTCAGGTGATCCACCTCTCGACCCACTTCCTCGAGAACGTCATCGACGCCAACAACTACCCGCTCCCCGAGATCACCGACCTCGCCCAGCGGATCCGGCGCATCGGCCTCGGCGTGATGGGCTTTGCCGACCTCCTCATCCGCCTCGGCATCCCGTACGACTCGGAAGAGGGAGTGGCGATGGGCCGGAAGGTCCAGCAGTTCCTGGACGAAGAGGGGAAGGTCGAGTCCGAGCGGCTCGCCACCGTCCGCGGGACGTTCCCGGAGTGGGAGAAGTCGATCTGGGGTCCGGACAAGACCGCCGCGCGCGGCCCGAAGGGGGAGCGCGTCCGCCCGATGCGGAAGCTCCGCAACTGCAACGTCACCACCGTGGCCCCCACCGGGACCATCAGCATCATCGCCGGGTGCTCCAGCGG
>JANLXK010000448.1:0-1634 GCA_031365045.1 Gemmatimonadota bacterium
CGGACCGAGTCGTCGAGCGCCCTCGGGACGAACCAGGGGGAATCGAAGACCGACCGGATCTTCATGTCGGGATTCCGCGCCCGACTCCGCCGGCCGGCCAGTTCGATCTGGAGATCGTCAGGGCGCTGCCACCGGATGATCCCGGTCTGCTCCTCGGCCGCCAGCGGCGGGATCCGCGCCCAGCGCCGCCGCCCGAAGGCGAAGGTGAGGCGGGTGCGGAAGGTGGCCTGATAATCCTGGACGGTGGTGTCCGCGGCGGCGTGGCGCGCCATCGCGTGGCGCACGAGGGCCTCGGTCGCGGCGGACGCGAAGGCCTTCTGTGGATCGGCCCCCTGGACGGGGGCCGAAAGGATCACTCCGAGGGCGAGGAGGTAGGCGCCCATTTGGTCCGTCCGTCGCGATGGAGCCCGTAGGCACGGAGGCGGCGCCAGAGGGTGGTGCGACTGATCCCGAGCGCCTTGGCCGTTTCGGCCAGCCGCCACTCGTGATGGTCCAGGGTGCGGACGATCGCTTCCTTCTCGCGGTCGGCCAGGGTGGTCGGGCCCTCGATGGCGGGGAGGAACATCGCCTCACCCAGGTCGAGGCTGCCAGCGCGCAACGGGCGCACTCGGCCGCCGAGGGCGGCCAGGCGAGGCATCAGTTCATCAGCGCCGGTGGAGAGATCGAACTGGTCCGCGAGCTGCGAACGGGCCTGCGAGTTCGCGTAGAGGACCTTCCCATCCCGGTCGAAGACGACGACACCTTCGCTGAATCCGTCGAGCAGCGCCTTGGCCAACGGCGAGAAGACGGAGGGCGTGGGGGTCTTCATGGTCTCCATAGTCCGACCCCCTACGGAACCGCCCTGAAATTGGTTTCAAAGGGGGACGCTACGTAAAGCATTGAAATACAAAGACTTAGCAAATACTTCCGAATCGATTGAAACGTCCCGAGCATCCCATTCCCCGATTTGTTCAGTTCAGTGCTACCCGAGAGACCCCGCCAGGCTCCAGCAAGGGTTGAGCTTTCATGGACCGAGCAGATCCTTGCCAAGATGGAGCCAGCACCCAATATTGACCGTATGGTCAATCCAAGGTCACCCCTAGGAGTCAGCAAGGGCCGCAAGCGAGACATTTTGCGGGCGGCATCTGATCTGGTGGTAGAAGGTGGATTGACCGGTTGGTCAATCGATGGGTGCTCCAAACGAGCGCAATGCGCCAAGGGTTTGGTCCTTCATTACTTCAAGTCGAAAGAAGCCCTGCTGGGCGAGATCGCCGCATCACTTCTTTCCGAGCGCTGGACCAGATGGGCTGCTGCGCTCTCGGGTGGCGGGATCGAGGGACTCGACACCCTGTGGGACCGCCTGAACGAAGAGGCGAAGAGGCCGAGTGCCCGCGCCATCCTCGAACTCCGCCTGGCCGGCGTCGCCGGGGCCAAGCTTCCACCGAAGGAGACAACAGAGCTCCAACGCCTCCTCGCGCGCGCGCTCGAACTCCCACCCGACGCACTGCCGGCGGCCGGGGTCCTGGAGCCTCTCCTGGAGGGATATCTGCTGGCGCTGCTGGGTGGGGTGCCGGACGAGGAGGTGCGGGAGGCGTTCTTCAGGTACTGGCTCAGCTACGTGAGATAGCGAGATGTCATCCCGAGCGGAGCGAGGG
>JANLXK010000456.1:0-1167 GCA_031365045.1 Gemmatimonadota bacterium
CGCGCCACGCGGTGCTCGCCGCCGCCACCCGACTCGGCATCCCGCCGGTGGTGACCGGTGCGGTGATGTTCGCGCACCCGGAGGAATGGACGAAGCACCGCCTGCTCACCGCCATCGCCGCCAACGTGCCCCTCAGCGCCACACCGCCCCAGCGCCTCAGCGCTCGCGACGCCTGGCTCCGCCCCGCTCCCGAGCTCGCGCGCCATTTTCCCGACCGCCCCGACGCCATCGACCGCGCCGGCGAGATCGCCGACCGGTGCCGCTATCGGATCCCGATCGGCCGCACGGTGCCGCCCCGCACGCAGGACGTCGCCGAGTCGTTCCACAAACTCCGCGCCCTCGCCTACGAAGGCGCCCAGCGCCGCTACGGCACCGTCGCCCCATTCGTCCGCGACCGGCTGGAGCACGAGCTCGCCATCATCGGGCTGAAGGAGTTCGCCGACTACTTCCTCGTCGTTCACGACATTGTGGCGCACGGCCCCACCCACTGCGGCCGAGGGTCCGTCGCCAACTCCGTGGTCTCCTACTGCCTCGGCATCACCCACGTCGAACCCCTCGGCGCCGGGCTCCTCTTCGAGCGTTTCTTGAACCCGGAGCGGAAGGATCCCCCCGATATCGACCTCGACTTCCCCTGGGACGAGCGGGACAAGGTGCTGGCGTACGTCTTCCAGAAGTATCCCCATCCCCGCGCGGCGATGGTGGCCAACCACAACACCTTCCAGCCCCGAGGAGCCCTTCGGGCGGTGGCCCTCGCGCACGGGCGCCCCCCGGGCGAGGTCACCGAGGTGACCCGCCGCTTCCCTTGGTTCGCGGCGGAGAGCGAGCT
Organism: Gemmatimonadota bacterium; assembly: GCA_031365045.1. Classification (GTDB taxonomy): domain Bacteria; phylum Gemmatimonadota; class Gemmatimonadetes; order Gemmatimonadales; family GWC2-71-9; genus CAMLHU01. The sequence continues at coordinate 827 of JANLXK010000456.1, forward strand.
CACGACGCTCTTCAAGGACCACCCCAACTTCAAATCGATGGATGTCGCGCCGAGCTGGTATGCCTTTGCCCGGGAGGCGCAGAGCATCCTCGGTGTGCCGCGGCACCTGTCGCTCCATCCCGGCGGCGTGGTGCTGGCGCCGGGATCGCTCCACGATTTCGTCCCCACCCAGATCGCGGCAAAAGAACTCGACGGTTTTCCCTACCTCCCTGTCCCCGTCATCCAGTTCGAGAAGGACGGCGCCGAGGATGCGGGGCTCGTGAAGATCGACCTCCTCGGCAACCGGTCGCTGGCCGTGATCCGTGACGGGATCCGCGCGGTGGCGGCGCACACCGGGAAGG
>JANLXK010000213.1:0-1545 GCA_031365045.1 Gemmatimonadota bacterium
AGTCGTCGATGGGGCTCATCCTGCTCGTCCTCGTGCTCCTCGGCGCGGGCGGCGGCGGTGGCTACTACTGGTTCGTGATGCGGCCGACACAGCTCGCGGCCGTCCCCGCGGGCCCTGTCGCGGCAGACAGCTCCCATCGCAACGACGGGGTCGACGGACTCGACAGCGCGTATTCAGCGCTGACCACCAACCCCGGTTCCCGCCCGGCCCCGCGCGATACCTCCGCCCGGGCCCCTGCCACGCCGGCCGCCCCCGCGGGGGCACCGGGGGACAGTGGGTCGCTCCGGATCGGACAGATCCCGCGCGGGGCCGAAGTGATGGTGGACGGGCGCCAGATGCACCAGAACCCGACCAAGCTCCCGGCCGGTGAGCACGACGTGCTCATCACCGCCCAAGGGTTCGACAACTTCCGCCAGCGAGTGCGGGTGTCGAAGGACCAGGTGTTCACGCTCACCCCCGACCTTCGACGCTTCGGGCAGACCGGGCAGGCTCCGCCCACACAAACCAGCCGGGAGATCACCCCGGTGGCCGGCGGGCGCCCCGCCGGCGCCAACTGCACCGAGCCGGGGGCGACCTACAACATCAACAACGCCTGCTGGGACAAGCGGCCGCGGCCGAGTGATGCAACGCCGCCGGCCGTCCCGGTGAGCGACCAGAACATGCAGGGGGCCCGGCCGACCATCCTCAACATCCACGTCTCGGCGCAGGGGGGCACCGTCGACGTCCGCCCGGTGCGGCCGTCGAACGATCCGGGGTTCGAGGACCTCGCCAAGCGGTACGCCCGGGCGATGCAGTGGACCCCGGCGTCGAAGAACGGCACCGCGGTCGACTCCTGGGTGCAGCAGCAGCTGGTCCCGACAGCTCCGTGAGCGAAGCAATAGGGCGGCCCGCCTCGGGCCGCCAGTTCTGGATCGCTCCCAACGCCACCGTGTTGGGTGACGTGACGCTGGGCGAGGGGGCGAGCATCTGGTACGGCTGCGTCGTGCGTGGCGACACCGCCAAGATCGTCATCGGGGCGCAGACGAATATTCAGGATCTCACGATGGTGCACGTGGACGAAGGGGTCCCGTGCACCATCGGCGCGCGGGTGGGGGTCGGTCACCGGGCGATCATCCATGGGTGCACCATCGAGGACGAGTGCCTGATCGGGATGGGGTCGGTGATCCTGAACCGGGCCGTGATCGGGACTGGAAGCGTGGTGGCGGCGGGGGCCGTAGTGCCCGAGGGGATGGTCGTCCCGCCTGGGAGCCTGGTGATGGGGGTACCTGGGCGGGTGATACGCCCGGTGGACGCGGCGCTCCGGGCCCGGATCACTGGGACCTGGCAGCACTACGTGGAGCAGGCGGAACTGCACCGGGCGGGGACGTACAAGCGGGTAGGCGGGTAGGCGCATGGGCGCTTGATCCGGGCGGGCCTTCAGGCCCGCTTTGTCGTTACGTCCCCAGATAGGGCGGCCCGCCACGGGCCGCCTGTGGCCGTGGGGAGATACAGGCAGTTGGGGGGCGCGGCGCGCCCCCCCCATTGGGGGGCGAGGGTTGGCCCCCC
>JANLXK010000487.1:0-17806 GCA_031365045.1 Gemmatimonadota bacterium
GGGGAAGATCGCCGAGAGCATCGTGACCGGATCGGAGCCGAGCACGACGGCGGCCTCGAGGGACTGACCCCGTTGCTCCGCTTCCCAGTGGTGACCGCGCCCTCCCTTCATCGACTGCCAGTGCATCCCGGTGGTCTGGTCGTCGAATACCTGAAGCCGGTAGAGCCCGAAGTTCCGCCGGCCGTTGGCTGGCGAGACGGTGATGGTCGGCCCCCAGGTGATGAAGGGACCGCCGTCGCGAGGCCAGGTCCAGAGGTTCGGGATCTTGGAGAGCTTGGGTGCGCCCGTGACTTCGCCGTACGGTCCGCCGACGATCTGCGGCCGCATGTGGCGGGCGCGGAGGAGCTGGGCGCGCGCGTCCCAGAACGCCTTGAGCGACGGGGGATTGAGCCGCTGGGCGAGGCCGAGGAGTTCCTGGCCGATCTCGGCGGGATCTCGGCCGAGGGCGAGCTCGATGCGACGGTGGGAACCGAAGAGGTTCATCACCAGGGGAAACTCCGCCCCCTTGACGCGCTCGAAGAGGAGCGCGGGGCCATTCTGCCGGATGACCCGTTGCACCAGTTCGCCGATCTCGAACCGGGGATCGACCTCGACGGTGATCCGCTTCAGCTCTCCGACCGATTCGAGGTGGGCGACGAAGGAGCGGAGATCGGGCCAGGGGCGGGGGCGGGGCATAAGAAGAATCTAAAGGGTGTTGGGTGTTGGGTATTGCGTGTTGCACCGAACGGGGCCGACTCCAATACTCAACACGCAACACTCAACACGCTTCATCCCAACCTCGCCGTCACCCGATTCCCAACCCCGATCCCGAGCCGGCGCGCCGCGCTCCCGTCGCGGACAGCGACCTCGAGGTGCCCGCTCGAACCCCAATAAGCGAGGAGCTCTCCCTTGTCGACATCGGCGAAGGTCCGCCGGACCGGGCCGATGACCATATCCTCCGATTCCATCACCGCGTAGGCCGGTACGAACTCGGGGGTCAACGTCGTGACAAGATTGCCGTAACGGTCCACGTGGAGCACTTCACCGTGGACCTTCTTCCCTTCGTAGACCGGGGTCGGCGCCGGCAGGATCACCGGGGGTTCGAGCACCGCCGCACCGACCTCGGCGAGCGAGGCACCTGACGCCAGCCTGGCGGCCGCGGGGGCAAAGAGGTCGCGGCCGTGGAAGGTGGGATGCGCACCTTCGGGTTCGGCCAAGGTCCAGACCTCGGCGCCCTGCCCGAGTACCGGCGTGAGCACGCCGTTGTCGGGGGCGACGAAGTAGTGGCCATCCCGTCCCACCGCGACCGCGCGACGGGTGCTGCCGACGCCGGGGTCGACCACGACGAAATGGACCGTGCCCTTGGGGAAGTGTCGCCAGGTCCGGCCGAGGAGGTATGCGGCGGTGGCGATGTTGCCGGGAGGGACGGCGTGACTGACGTCCACCAGCGTCGCCCCCGGCACGCCCGAGAGGAGCACACCCTTCACCTCGGCGACGTAGGAGTCGCTGGTGCCGAAATCGGTCAGGAGTGTGATGATGGACATAGAAGGTGACCAGTAACCGGTAACCAGTGACCGGGCCTACAGTCGGGATCCCAACAGTAAAGCCCGGTCACTGGTCACAGGTCACCGGTCACTAGTTGGTGAGGCTGATGCTGGCCGTCGGCGCCACCAGGCTCGCGACCTTGTCCGCGATGGCGCGTAGGGCGTTCGCGGCGGGGCTGTCGGGGACGGCGATGAGGGCCGGGGTACCGTGGTCGGCGCTGTCGGCGATGCCGAGCTGGAGGGGGACCTGCCCCAGGAGCGGCACGCGGAGTTCGTCGGCGAGGCGCTGGCCGCCGCCGGTGCCGAAGAGGTCGATGCGCTCGCCGTTCGGGGTGACGAACCCGCTCATGTTCTCGACCACGCCGATCACCGGGACCTGGACCTTCTCGAACATCTTGGCGCCGCGGAGCGCGTCGCCCACCGCCACTTCCTGCGGCGTGGTGACGATGACGGCACCCGAGATCCGGGCGCCCTGGGCCAGCGAAAGTTGGGCGTCACCGGTACCGGGGGGGAGGTCGACCACGAAGAAGTCGAGTTCGCCCCATTCCACGTCGTTCAGGAACTGGGTCAGGACCTTCATGATGATCGGGCCGCGCCAGATGACCGGCGCATCGCGATCGACCAGGAGGCCGAGGGAGATGAGCTTGACCCCGTAGGCCGTGAGCGGCTGGATGCGGGAGTTGACGACCGGCGGCTTCTCGAACACGCCGAACATCCGCGGGATGTTGGGACCGTAGATGTCGGCGTCCATAAGCCCCACGCGGTGTCCCGCCTGGGCCAGCGCGATGGCGATGTTGGCCGCGACGGTCGACTTCCCCACCCCGCCCTTCCCGGACGACACCGCGATGATCCGTCCCAGGTGCGCCAACGGGGCTGGGCCGGCCGGGACCGGCACGTTGTCGGGCGGCTGATGGGTCTGGTGGGCGGGGCCCGCGGGATCGACGATGTCGATCTTGACCTCTTTCACCCCGTCGATCGCCTTCACTGCTTTCCGCGCCTGGATCACCACGGTGCCGGGGTCTTGGCGCGTGAGCAGGATGGTGAAACTCACCAGGCCGGAGGCCTGGTCCACATGGAGGTCCTTCACCATCCCGGTGCTCAGGACGTCATTGCCGAGTCGGGGGTTGTGGACCTTGGAGAGGGCGGCGGCGACGGCGGCGGTGAGGTCGGAGGGGGTCATGGGTCGTGGGTCATGGGTCATGGGTCATGGGTCGAAGGACCGTATCATGGGAAGCGAAGACCCACGACTCACGACCCACGACTCGTAGTTCAGATCGCATGTATCGTCAGTACCTCGGGCACGGACTCCCGGAGGCGGACCTCGATCCCCTTCTTCAGGGTGATCGAGCTTGCGGCACAGCCGTGGCAGGTGCCTCCCATGCGGAGGGTCAGGGAGCCGTCGGTGTCATCGTAGTCGATGACCTCCACGGTCCCCTTGTGGGAGGAGATGTAGGGGCGCAGGCCGTCGAGGGCCTGTTCGATGCGGGACAGCGTATCCATATGGGACTAAAATAGACGGGTTACGCCAACTACAACAGCCTAAACCACGGAGGCACGGAGTTACACGGAGAGGCACGGAGAACTGCAACTTGATTGTGGTCTCAGACGAAGGCTCCATGTGAGCGTAGTCGCCGCCCCGCGAGGAGCCGTCCCCCGAGACCACAACGATTGCCCTTCTCCGTGCCTCTTCGTGTCCCTCCGAAACTCCGTGGTTTAGGCAGTTGCCCATCACGGTAAATAGACCGCTAGTGCCCCGCGAGGTAGGCCCGGGCGGCCTTGAGGACGGTGGCTTGGACGTCGGCCATCGCGCCCGGGAGCGACGCGCCGGCCGCCTTGGCGTGGCCGCCCCCGTTGAACTGGGCGGCGAGCTTGGCCACATCCACCCCGCCGATGGACCGGAAGGAGATCTTGATCCGTCCTCCCGCGATCTCGCGGAAGAGCATGCCGAGCCGCACCCCTTCGATCGACCGCGCGTACTCGACCACGCCGTCGAGGTCGTCGGGATCGACCCCGTGGCGTTCGAGCGAGCCCGGCGGGATCGTCACCCACGCGATCCCGATTTCGTGCTCCACCACCAGCGTCTGGAGCGCCTCCGCCATCAGCCGCACCCGCCCTTCGGGGGCACGGGAGTAGAGCTCGACGTAGATCATCTCCGGATCGATGCCGCATTCGAGGAGGTCGGCGGCGGCCCGGAGGGTACGGGGCTTGGTGTTGCTGAAGCGGAACCCGCCGGTGTCGGTCACGATCGCCACATACAGCGCCCGCGCCGCTTCGGCGGTGAGCTCCCAGCCGTTGGCGCGCGCGAGCTCCCGGATCAGCTCCCCGGTGGCCGCGGCATCGGCATCGACGTACCGGGGACCCGCGGGGAGGTCGCCCACCGATTGGTGGTGGTCCACGCAGGCCACCGTAACGCCGCGGTCGCGCACGGTCTCGGCCAGCATCCCGAGGCGGCCGAGGTCGGCGATGTCGAGGACGATGATGAGGTCGGCGCGGCGGAGTTCCTTGACCGCTTCGGGCGTCTTGTCGAGCCCGTCGAGGCCGACGAAGAGGAACTGGTAGCGGTCGGGGGTCGGCGTGGGGTTGGTGATGCTGACGGTGACGCCCTGGGCGCGGAGGAGGAGGGCGAGGCCGATCTCGGAGCCGAGGCCGTCGCCGTCGGGGTTGACGTGGGTTGTGAGGCAGACGCGGAGGCCGGGGCGGAGCCCGAGCCCGGCGACGAAGGCCTTCCCGGCGGCGAGTTTTTCGGGGGACAGCGAGATGGGCATACTGAAAGATAGTTGGGAGTCAGGAGTCAGGAGGGGTGCAACGCCCGCCTCCGCGCACGGAAGCCAGCACTGCACCCCTCCAAACTCCAAACTCCAAACTCTTAACTCTCAACTCTCGGCTCTCAACTCTCACCGCTTGTTCAGCACCGAATGCCCGCGGCCGTACAGGAAGTAGATCGCCATACCGAGGCCCATCCAGACAATGAGCCGGATCCAGGTGTCCATAGGCAGGCCGAGCATCAAGTACCCGCAGATGAGGATACCGAGGATCGGCACGGCCGGCACCCATGGAGTGCGGAAGGGACGGGGGAGATCCGGCTGGGTGTACCGGAGCACGAGGATGCCGGCGCAGACGATCACGAAGGCCAGCAGGGTGCCGATCGAGACCAGCTCACCGAGCAGCCCGATCGGGAAGATCCCGGCGATCACCGCGGCCACGAGGCCGGTGATGATGGTGGCGACGTACGGGGTGCGGAACTTCGGGTGCACCTTGCCGAACACCGCCGGGAGGAGCCCGTCGCGCGACATCGAGTAGAAGATACGCGGCTGGCCCATCAACATCACCAGCACCACCGACGACAGACCCGCGATGGCCCCGATGTTCACCAGGAAACCGAGCCACGCGAGGGCCGGACCCGCCTTCTGGATGGCCACGAAGACCGGGTGCGGCACATTGAGCTCGGTGTAATGCGCCATCCCGGTCATCACCAGGGCCATCGCGATGTAGAGCACCGTGCAGACCGCCAGCGACCCCAAGATGCCGATCGGGAGGTCTCGCTGCGGATTCTTGGCCTCTTGCGCCGCGGTCGAGACGGCGTCAAAACCGATGTAGGCGAAGAAGATGACACCTGCGCCCCGGACGATGCCGCTCCAGCCGAAGTGACCGGACTCCCCGGTGTTGGGCGGGATGAACGGGGTCCAGTTGGCGGTGTTGATGTACTTGATGCCGAACGCGATCACCAGGAGGACGATGGCGAGCTTCACGAAAACGATGATGTTGTTGAACTTCGCCGACTCCTTGATGCCGACCACGAGGAGCGCGGTGAGCAGCAGGACCAGAAGCACGGCGGGGAGGTTCACGATGCCCTCGCCGAGTTGGAAGCCTCCCGCCGCGCAATTGGCGACCGTGACGGCGGTGTGCGACACCGCATCGACCGCCACGCCGCCGGTGGCCGGGTCGACGCAGACCTGCGCCGGGACCAGCGTGTGGGTCCCCACGACCGAGAAGGGCGCCCCGGTGAGCGCCGGCGGGAGGTTGATCCCGAGGCTCGCCATGAAGGCGGTGAAGTACCCCGACCACCCCACTGCGACCGTCGAGGCCGCGAAGAGATACTCGAGGATCAGGTCCCAGCCGATGATCCACGCGATCAACTCGCCCAGGGTGGCGTACCCGTAGGTGTAGGCCGACCCGGCCACCGGGATCATCGACGCGAACTCAGCGTAGCAGAGCCCGGCGAAGAGGCACCCCGCACCGGCCAGCACGAACGAGAGCGCGATCGCCGGGCCGGCGTAGTTGGCGGCGGCCGTCCCCGTGAGCACGAAGATCCCGGCGCCGATGATGGCGCCGATGCCGAGCAGCACAAGGTTGGTGGCGGTGAGGGCCCGGTTGAGGCCCGTGCCATCCTCCACGGGCATCAACTCGGCGAGGGACTTACGTCGGAACAGACTCATCACGACCCCTTGTTGGGAGTAGAAAGCTCACGCTGCAGCGTGCTGTGCTTGCGGCCGTAGCCGAAGTAGATGACGAAACCGATGAGGAGCCACACGCCCAGCCGGATCCAGGTGTCGGCCGGGAGGGTGAGCATCAGGCCCACGCAGGTGAGGATCCCCATGATCGGCACGAACGGCATCCACGGAGTGCGGAACGGCCGGTCGAGCTCGGGCCGCTTGTGCCGGAGGATCCAGACGCCGGCGCAGACCAGGGCGAAGGCGAGCAGGGTCCCGATGTTCACCAGCTGCCCGAGCAACTGCAGCGGCAGCGCGCCGGCGGCGATGGCCACCGCGATACCGGTGTAGATCGACGACTTGTAGGGCGTATGGAACTTCGGGTGCACTTGCCCGGCCCACTTGCCGAGGAGCCCGTCGCGCGACATCGAGTAGAAGACCCGCGACTGGCCAAGGAGCATCACCAGCACCACCGAGGCGAGCCCCATCACGGCGCCGATGTCGACCAGGAGGCGGATGAAGTAGGGCGCCCCGACCTTCTCGAGCGCGTACGAGGTCGGCGCGGCGTTGTTCAGCTCGTTGTACGGCACCATCCCGACGAGCACCGCCGACACCACGACGTAGAGGAAGGTGCAGATCGCCAGCGACCCGAGGATGCCCCAGGGCATGTCGCGCTGCGGGTCCTTGGCCTCCTGCGCCGCGGTGCTCACGGCGTCGAACCCGATGTAGGCGAAGAAGACCAGCCCCGCGCCGCGCAGCACCCCCGACCAGCCGTAGGTCCCCCACTCGCCGGTGTTCGGCGCGATGAAGGGGTGCCAGTTGGCGGGCGTGAGGTAGAAGAGGCCCGTCACCGCCACCAGGATGACGATGAGCACTTTCACGATCACAATGATGTTGTTGAGCTTGGACGACTCGCTGATCCCGATCACCAGCACCGTGGAGATCAGCGCCACGATCAGCATCGCCGGGACGTTGACCAGCGCGCCGGTGAGGTTGAGCCCCGTGTGGGCGCATCCCGCGAGCCCGGAGGCCACCTCGCCCGCGGTGCACCACGCGGTCGGCGAGTTGGTGAGCGTGGCCGGCAGCGTGATGTTGAAATGGGAGAGCAGCGAGACGAAGTGTCCCGACCACCCGACCGCCACCGTCGAGGCGCCCGCGGCGTACTCGAGCACCAGGTCCCAGCCGATGATCCAGGCCACCAGCTCGCCCATCGTGGCATAGGAGTAGGTATAGGCGCTCCCGGCCACCGGCACCGCACTGGCCATCTCGGCGTAGCAGAGCCCGGCGAAAGCGCAGGCGATGCCCACGATGATCATCGAGATCGGCACCGCGGGGCCGGCATGCAGCGCCGCCGCCTGTCCGGTGAGGACGAAGATGCCCGCCCCGATGATGCCGCCGATGCCGATCGCGGTCAGTCCGCCGCGCCCCAGCGTGCGCTGGAGCCCACCGGCCGAATCAGCCTCGGCGCGCAGCGCCGTGATGGACTTGGTAGCCCAGAGACTCATGGATCCCTCTGATGTGGAGGAGACAGCGGGTACTGTTAGGAGTTAGGAGTGAGGAGTGAGGAGTACCGGACTTTGTTGCCCTACGGAGGTGAGTGTGAGGGGTTTCCCCCTCACTCCTCACTCCTCACTTCTCACGCGGTCAGGCCGAGTAGTTCGGCGCTTCCCGCGTGATGGTCACGTCGTGGGGATGGCTCTCGCGGAGCCCGGCCCCGGTGATCTGCACGAACTCGACATCCTTCCGGAGGGTGTCGATGTCGGCGACGCCGCAGTACCCCATCCCGCTGCGAAGGCCGCCGACGAGCTGGAAGAGCACGTCGCCCACCGGCCCCTTGTAGGGCACCCGTCCCTCGATCCCTTCCGGGACGAACTTGGAGGGGGCCATCTCCCCTTCCTGGAAGTAGCGGTCGGCCGAGCCGTCCTGCATGGCGGAGAGCGACCCCATCCCGCGGATCATCTTGAAGCGGCGCCCCTCGGCCAGGATCGACTCGCCGGGGCTCTCTTCGGTGCCCGCCACCATCGCGCCCATCATCACGCTCGAGGCGCCGGCCGCGAGGGCCTTCACCGCGTCGCCCGAGTACTTGACCCCCCCGTCGGCGATGATCGGGATGTCCCCCGCCCCGCGCACCGCTTCGAGGATGGCGGTGATCTGCGGCATCCCGATCCCGGTGACGACGCGGGTGGTGCAGATGGAACCGGGACCGACCCCGACCTTGATCCCGTCCACGCCCCGCTTCATGAGCTCCTTGGCCCCTTCGGCGGTGGCCACGTTGCCGGCCACGAGCTGGGCGTCGGGGAACATCTGTCGCAGGGTATCGAGGGTCTGGAGGACCCCCTCGCTGTGGCCATGGGCGCTGTCGATGACGAGGACGTCGGCCCCGGCGTCGAGGAGCACACGGGCCCGCTCGATCGCCGCCTTCGTCCCGCCCACTGCCGCCGCCACGCGGAGCCGGCCGTGCTGGTCCTTGTTGGCGTTGGGGTGTTCGCGGCGCTTGAAGATGTCCTTGACCGTGATGAGCCCCTTGAGGACGCCCTGGGCATCGACCACGGGGAGCTTTTCGATCCGGTGCTTGGCGAGGATCCGCTCCGCCTCATCGAGGTCGGTGCCGACCGGGGCGGTCACGAGCCCCTCCTTGGTCATCGCGTCGCGGATCGACTGGTCCAGGTTCCGCTCGAACTGCAGGTCACGGTTCGTGACGATGCCGATGAGCTTCCCCTGCCCGTCGACGATCGGCACGCCGGAGATCTTGAAGCGCGCCATCAGCTGCGCTGCTTCGCGGAGCGGACGGTCGGCGCCCATCGTGATCGGGTTGAGGATCATCCCGCTCTCAGAGCGCTTGACCCGGTCCACCTCGGCCGCCTGGCGCTCGACCGTCATGTTCTTGTGGATCACCCCGATCCCGCCCCAGCGCGCCATCGCGATGGCCATCGCCGCTTCCGTGACGGTATCCATCGCGGCGGAAACGAACGGGATGTTGAGGGGGATCTTCCGGGTCAGGCGGCTGGCGGTGCTGACATCACGCGGATGAACGCTCGAATGCCGCGGTACGAGGAGGACGTCGTCGAAGGTCAGGGCGAGGCCCGGGCGGACGCGACTGGTCATGCGGACTCGAGGGTATGGTATGGAACAGCCCGCCGCTGGCACCGATCGGTGGCGCAGGGCAGGCCGGAACAGGTCGGGGTAGCCATCCACAAGTCTAGCCGGGGGTGCGGCCTCCCTCAAGCGGGGCAGGATATGCCGGTAAATATTCGGTATCGGAATGATGGGAGGAGAGACGAGAAACGAGAGACGAGAAACCTTGCTCCTCTCTCGTCTCTCGTATCTCGTCTCTCGTGCCTTCCCTGAGCTAGGCGGCGGCCACTGCCCTCTTGCTCCACCAGAGGTACACCGGCACCCCCAGCAGCACGATCGCGAGGCCGGCACCGGCTGTCAGCGGCTTGGCCCAGAGGAGGGTCAGCATCACGCCGACGAGGCTCACCATGTAGAGCCCCGGCACGAGCGGATAGCCGAACGCCTGCACCGGGCGGGGCAGGTCGGGCCGCAGGCGCCGCAGACGGAAGAGCGCCACCATCGTCAGGAAGTAGAAGATGAGCGCCGCGATGATGACGAAGTCGAGGAGCTGGTTGTACGTCCCCGTCAGGCAGAGGATGCTGGTCCAGAGCGCCTGCGCCCAGAGCCCGCCGGCGGGAGTGTGGTGTACGGGGTGGAGTTCCCCCGCCTTCCGGAAGAAGAGCTTGTCCTGCGCCATCGCCCAGGTGAGCCGCGGTCCGGCCAGGATGAGCCCGGCGTTGCAGCCGAAGGTCGAGATCACGATGAGCCCGGCCATCACCAGCGCGCCGCCGCTGCCGAGCATCACCTCCGCCGCCGCGGCGCCGATCCGGTCCTGGGTGGCGTGCTGGATCCCGCGCGCCACCGCGTCGGCGCCATTCGGGTCGCCCTGGAACGGCAAGAGATTGAGGTACGCGACATTGGCGAGGAGATAGAGCACCGTCACGAGCCCGGTCCCCAGCGCGAGCGCACGCGGGAGGTTCTTGGTCGGGTCGCGCACCTCGGCGGCGGCGAAGGTCACGTTGTTCCAGGCGTCGCTCGAGAACAGCGAACCGACCATCGCGGCCCCCGCGGCGAGGAGCACCGCGCTGGTCCAAGGAGTGGTGCCCCAGAAGTTCCCGAAGTTCATCGCCGCGATGTCGGCGCGACGATAGATCGTGAGCCCGAGGAAGATCAGGCCGATCAGCGCGACGGTCTTGATCACCGTGAGGAAGGTCTGCAGCCCCGCGCCCTGCTTCACGCCACGGACGTTGACCCAGGTGAGGAACACCACGCTCGCGATCCCCGCGAGGCGCTGGGGCGAGAGTCCGAGCGCGATCGGGTCCTGATGCAGCGCGTCGGGCAGATTCACGGTGCCGAGGTTCAGGAAGAGATGGTCGGTGAGGCCGGGGAAGAAGACGCCGAGGTACCGGGCGAACGCCACCGCGACCGCGGCGATGGTGCCGGCCTGGATGACATTGAAGAGGGTCCACCCGTAGAGGAACCCCGCCCAGGGGGCGATCCCTTCGCGCAAGAAGACGTACTGTCCGCCCGCCTTCGGCATCATCCCCGCCAACTCAGCGTAACTCAGCGCGCCGGCGAGGGTCATGAAGCCGGTGATGACCCAGACGAGCATCAGGCCCCCGGGGCCCCACCCGTCCATCTGGCGCCCGATGTCGGCGGAGACGATGAAGATCCCGCTCCCGATCATCGACCCGACGACGAGGCTGATGGCCTGGAGGGGGCCGATCCCCGTTACGAATCCGGCGCTCTTGGCGTCGCTCATTGGCGCGTTCTCAAGGTGTTGAGTGTTGGGTGTTGGGTGTTGGGTGTTGGGTGTTGGGTGTTGGGTGTTGGGTGTTGTGAAGGTGGGGCGTGCGCTGTGACGCAACACGCAATACCCAACACGCGGTCACGATCCAGCGGGCTTCGTCCCAGGAGCCACCGGGGGCTTCGGTCCCGACTTCCCGCTCACGCCGGCCGCCTTCGCCGCTTCGTCCACCACCGCCTCGCCCGCCGCGACGATCCCCTTCACGAGCTTCTGCGCGGAGTCCATCGCCCCCAACGTCGAGCCGATGGTCTCGGCCGAGAACTTCCCGGCCCGGAGGGTATCCTCGGCCTTCTCCTTCAGCTTGGCGAAGATGTTCGACGGCGCGGCCCGCTCGGCGTACTTGCTCTCGAGGAACTCGAGATAGTCGAGCAGCTGGTATGCGCGCTCGTCCGGGAGCGCTTCGAGTTTGCGGAGGATGCGGTCCTTCAATTGATCGTGCATCAGGCCTCCAGGTGACCGGTGACCAGTAACCGGTGACCGGGCCTCACGGGTAGATCTCGACTGCGTGCCCGGTCACTGGTAACCGGTCACTGTTCACCAATTAGTTCCACCACCGGCACCGGCAGGTACTTGCTCGACGGCGCGCGGATCCGCACCCGGGCGGTGATGTCGCGGAGCGGCGGCGCGTCGCGATAGCGCTGGGCCTGCTCCGGCGTGACGAGCACGTACACGAAGCCACTCTCGGGCAGCGGGCCCCGCGTAAGGAGATAGGGCTTCCCGTCCGGCAATTCGGGCCGGAGCGCGTCGGCCACCTGCACCGCGACCACCTGCAGCTGCCACTGCACCACCTGTCCGATCCAGCGCGCCGGTTCGGCCCGGACCTCGGCGGCAGTGACACCGATCGTGGCGCCCGGGTCAGCGGTCTCGAGCACGGTGTCGGGCACCCAGGCGTCGACCCGGACGCGGGCCCACCCGTTGGCGCGGGTCAGGACCCGCACATCAGCGCCGGAGGCGAGGGTGCCGACCGCGGGTCCCCCCGGCGCGTTGGTGAGGACGGCACCGTGCGGCGCCGTAGCCCGGCTCCCATCCCCGAATCCCGACGAGGCGGCGCGCGTCGTGGTGTCACGCGGAAGCGGCGGCGTGTTCGGGGTCGCGGTGCTGGCCGGCGCGGCGGGGAGCTCGGCGGCAAGGCGAGCGACCCAGGCCTGCCGGCGCACATGGGCCCAGCCCGACTTGGTCTCGAGCCGCTGCACCAGCGCGCCGCCGCTCAACCGGCCGAGGAGCCGGGCATCGGGACGGGCATCGGCGCGCAGGTTCTGCCCCTGGCCGTCGTTGACGATGGCGTTGAAGCCGTCGCGCGTGGTGGCACCGAGGGAGTGGGCGAAGATCCACCCATCGACCGTGACCTCCACCGCCTTCCGGTCCACCCGGCCTTGGGTGAGTTCCAGCCCGCGCTCGACCCGGCCGAGGATCGGCCCTTCGGGGGTCTTGAGGAGGGGGGTCTGCGCCGTGATGCGGACGCGCTGCTGCGCCCCCGCGGGGAGCGCCCCGGCCAGCGCGATGGCGCTGAGGAGGAGCGCGCGCGCGATTGGCAGGGGGCGCAGAGCGGGACTAGATTGCGGCGCTTTCGTCACTTGGGCGATAGTAGGGGGCCGGGAGGGTCATGTCAAAGGTAACGAGGGCGAAGCGCCCCGTGGTCTTGATCGTACTCGACGGGTGGGGCTATCGCGCGGAGCGCGAGGGCAACGCCATCGCCCTGGCGAACGTCCCCACCTGGGACCGGCTCTGGGCCCGCCAGCCGAAGACGTTGCTCGAGGCCAGCGGCCTCCGCGTCGGGCTTCCCGCCGGCCAGATGGGGAACAGCGAGGTCGGCCACCTCAATCTCGGCGCCGGCCGGGTGGTGCCGCAGGACCTCGTCCGGATCTCGCAGAGCATCGCCGCCGGGGACTTCTTCGATCTCAAGCCCCTCCTCGCCCTGGCCGACCACGTCCGCCGGACCGGCGGCACGCTCCACTTCATCGGCCTGCTGGGGAACGGCGGCGTCCATGCGATCGACAGTCACCTCCTCGGCTGCCTCGACTTCGCCGAGCGTCAGGAGCTCCCCCGGATCGCGGTGCACGGATTCCTCGACGGGCGCGACTCGCTCCCTACGTCGGGCGCCGCCTTCGTCCGCACGCTGCTCGACGAGATGAAGGCCCGGACCGGGGGTCGCGCGGTGCTCTCGACCCTGACAGGTCGGTACTACGGGATGGACCGCGACAAGCGGTGGGACCGGACCAAGCTGGCGTACGACGCGCTCACACGCGGCGCCGGCCAGCTGGTGGATGACCCGGTGCGCGCCATCGAAGAGTGCTACGCGCGGAAGGAGACCGACGAATTCATCAAGCCGCTGGTGCTCCGGACGCGCAACGGGGCGCTCCCGCCCCTGCTCCACGACGGCGACGCGGTCTTCTTCTTCAACTACCGTTCGGACCGGATGCGCCAGATCGCCAACGCGCTCTGCACCCCGGGGTTCAGCGGATTCGACGTCACCGGCAGGCCGAAGCTCACCGCCGCCACGATGACGCACTATGACGCCACGCTCCAGCTCCCCGCCGCGTTCCCCCCGTTCTCGATGGCCAACATCGTCGGGGAGTGGCTCGCCAAGACCGGCTGCACCCAGTTCCGCACGGCCGAGACCGAGAAATACCCGCACGTGTCGTATTTCTTCAACGGCGGCATCGAGACCCCGTTCCATGGGGAGGTGCGGCAGCTCGTCCCGTCGCAGTAGGTGGCGACGTACGACCTGGCCCCGGAGATGAGCGCCGCCGGGATCACCGATACCTTGTGCGGCGCGCTCGAACGGCGGGAGCACGACTTCCTGCTCTGCAACTACGCCAACGCCGACATGGTGGGCCACACCGGCGTGGTCCCCGCCATCCTGAAGGCGGTCGAGACGGTGGACCGTTCGCTGGCGCGAGTGCTGCGGACCGCCGAGACGGCGGGTGCCACGGTGCTGATCACCGCGGACCACGGCAATTGTGAGATGATGATCGACCCGGTGTCGGGCGGACCGCACACCGCGCACACGACCAACCCCGTCCCGTTCGTCCTGGTGGGCGACGGGACCCCGACCTTCCGTGCCGGCGGCGCCCACTGCGACGTCGGCCCCACGATCCTGGGCCTCCTCGGCCTCGAGCAGCCGCCGGCAATGACCGGCCGCGACCTGAGACATTCCTGATGAATCGCAACCGCACACTCGCTCTCGCCCTCACCCTTGGCCTCGGCCTGACCCACCTGCCCACCGGCCCACTGGCCGCCCAGGTCGGTGCCGACCCGGGACACTCGCCGTACCACGACATCCGGCACGGCAACGGCTGGACTTTTGCGCTGGGCCACCTGTACGGCGACGGCGGTCCGCTCCGCCTCAGCCCGAATCGCGGGCAGACCTTTGCGGCGCGATACGACATCCGGCTCTCGGGGCTGCTGCAGGGCTTCGCGGAGATGGGGTACCTCAAGGGAGAGCGGATGCTCCTCAACCCTGACGACAGCGTGGTGAACCGGTACACCGGTCCGATCGACGCACCGGTCTGGACCCCGCAGATCGGGATGCAGATCAATCTTTCGGGACCCAAGACCTGGCACGGTGTCGCGCCCTTCCTCGCCTTCGGACTCGGCGCCGCGGTGGGTGGCACGCAGGCGCAGGATACCACGCGGTACCAGTTCGGGACGAAGCTCCTCTTCAAGCCCTCGGTGGGGGTGCGGTACTACCTCGGTGACCGGATCCACGTGCGGCTCGAAGGCACGATGTATTACTGGAAGATGAAGTACCCTGCCGACTGGCTCAGCGAGCCCGCGGCCCAGCCCTCGGTGCCCGGTCAGCCGACGACCGCGCCGATCGCGAGTTCGAACGAGCTCTCCGACTGGGTACCCACCCCCGCGCTCCGGCTCGGGATCGGAGTGGCGTTCTGACCGAAGGGGCGGCCGGCCGGAAGGGGCGCCTCGCGGCGGATGCCGCCGTGGAGGAGGTCCCCGTGTGGCTCGAGGTCAACGGCCGCCCCACGGTGACGTGGATGTGCACCCCCGAGCTCCTGGAGGAGCTCGCGGTGGGGTGGCTGCACGGTGAGGGATACATCGCGACCGTCGACGACGTCCATCTCCGGCCCTGCGCGACCGACCTTGGGTTCTGGGCCGAGATCTCCGCGGAACGAGCGGCGGCGGTGGCAGCCGAGGGGCGGCGCCCCGTGCTGGCCTCCGGCTGCGGCGCCGTGGCCACCTTCCTGGCCGACCCCGCGACGATCGACGTGCGTCCCGCCCGCGCTCCGGCGCCGGCAGGCGAGGTGCTGCGCGCCCTGCTGAAGGAGCTCTTCGCGCGGGGGGAGCGGTACCAGGACACCGGCGGGATCCACGCCGCGGCGCTGACCGACGGCACGTCGCTTCGGTGGCACGCGGAAGATATCGGACGCCACAACGCGGTGGACAAGGTCATCGGCGCCGCGCTGTTGCAGCGGCAGACGGTGGCCGGGCTCGGGCTCCTGGTGACCGGACGGATCTCTGCCGAGCTGGCGTTCAAGGGGGCGCGGGCCTCGCTCGACTGGATCGCGACCCCGTCGGTGCCGTCGACCCTGGCGGTCGAGATCGCGCGCCGGAGCGGGATGCGGCTCATCGGGCGGGCGGCGAGCGCACACCCGGCTGTGCACGGCGCGGGGGGATGAGCGTCTCTCCGGGAGTCGCCGCCATCCTGCGGCGCGCGCGGCGGATCGCCGTGGTCGGGCTGAGCGCCGATCCCTTCCGTCCCAGTCATTCGGTGGCGGGCGAACTGCAGGAGGCCGGGTACGAGATCGTCGGTGTGCACCCGGCGGGCGGGATGGTGCTCGGCGTGCGCCGCTATCCTGATCTGGTGGCGGCCGCCGAAACGGGGCCGATCGACATCGTCGACATCTTCCGTCGGTCGGAAGCGGTGCCGGAGCTCCTCCCCGCCCTGCTCGCCGTCCGGCCCAAGCTCGTCTGGATGCAGTTGGGAGTGGAACACGCCTTCACGGCCCAGGCGCTCGAAGCGGCGGGGATCGCCGTGGTGCAGGACCTCTGCCTCGCCGTCGAACATCGCGCCCTCGTCCACGGAACCTGATGCGCCGCTCGCTCCTGACCCTGCTGACCTGCAGCCTGACCCTCGCCGGGTCGGCGGCCGCGCAACGGCGCTCGGACCAGGCCCGCCTCTCCTTCGGGCTCGGCGTCGGCTACAACGGCCAGACCCGCATGTGGAAGATCGACGGCCAGGAGCTGTTCGATAATTTCGCGCGCGACACCGCCACGGTCACGCGCAACGTCCGTTCGACCATCGGGATCGCGTTCGTCGGTGTGTACTACCCGAACGACCATTGGGGGATCAGCGGCGAGGCGCACCTGATCGGCCTGGGATTCGTGGACGGCTGCACCCTCCGGAGCAATTCCGGCTCGCTCCGGAACCAGGAGGTCTGCACCACCCTCCAGGGGCAGGAGTCGCCCGGCACGACGGTGGCCGCGACGATCGGCGGGATCTATCGCCCCTTCCCGTGGACCGAGATCCAGCCGTACCTCCGCGTCAACGCCGGGCTCCTCATGAGCCAGCAGAGCGGCGTCCGGATGCGGGCCACCATCGTCGGCGACAGCGGACTGGTGGACTACTACGTGTATCAGGATCCCCATCCCGCCTCGATCTCGCCGACGATGGCCATCGGGGGCGGGATGACCGCCTTCGTGAGCCGCGCGTACCAGATCCGGTTCGAGATGAAGGACAACATCGTGAGCCTCGAACACGTGACCAGCACGGTCCCCGTGCCGCTCGCGACCCCGACGAGCGAACGGAAGCTCCACCACGTCTTCAGCCTGACGATCGGGATGGAGGTGGTGCTGGAGAAGAAGCGGGGACGGCGGTACTAGCGCACGGACGCACGGACGCACGGACGCACGGGCGCACGGACGCACGGACGCATAGTTCGACGTAGGTTAGAGGGATGAATCAGGTGCGACCGTACGACCGTGCGACCGTGCGCCCGGTCATCCTCGCCGGGGGCGGCGCGACGCGGTTCGGGGGGCGGCCCAAGGGACTCGAAGTCGTCGGGGGGCAGCGGATCCTGGATCGGGTGGTCGACGCCTTCGTCGACGCCTTCGGCACGCCTCCCGTCCTCATCGCCAACGACCCGGCGGCCGCGACCTGGCGTCCCGACCTGGAGCTCCACGCCGATCTCCGCCCCGGGGAGGGGGCCCTGGGGGGCATCCTTTCCGCCGTCCACGTCGGGGCCGGCGCCCCGGTGGTGGTGGCAGCGTGGGACATGCCGTTCATCCCGGCGGGGCTCCTGCGTGCACTCGCCGCCGGCCTCGCCCACCACGACGCCGTCCTTCCCGCCAGCGACGGACGGCGGGGGGTCGAACCGCTCCTGGCCGCCTACGCCCCTGCCTGCGAGGCCGCGATCGTCCGGGCGCTCGACCGGGGGGACCGTCGGGCCATCGCCTTCCACGATGCCGTGCGGGTCGGTATCCTCCCACTCGAGCGGGTCCGGGCCTTTGGCGACCCCGCCCTGATCTTCCTGAACGTCAACACGTCGGACGAACTCGCACAGGCGGAGGCGGTGTGGCTGGCACGCGGATCATCACCATCATAGGCCGGAAGGACGCCGGCAAGACCACGCTGGCCGTGGCACTCTCGGCGGAATTCGCCCGGCGGAAGCGCCGAGTGATGGTCATCAAGCACGCCAGCCACCCCGCGCAGATGGACCAGCCGGGGACCGACAGCTGGCGTCATTTCAATGAAGGGAAGGCGGAGCGGGTGGTCCTCGCCTGCCCCGAGCAGCGCTACATCCTGGAGCGGAGCAAGGACGACCTCGACCCGGTCGCGCTCGCCAAGCGCTACCTCGACGGCGCCGACATCGTCCTGGTGGAAGGGTTCAAGTCGGCCCCCCTCCCCAAGGTCGAGATCTGGCGGAAGGAGGTCGGCGCCGGCCCGCTGGTGACCGACGCGGGCGCGGACGTGGACCACTGGGTGGCGCTGCTCTGTGACGACAAGAAGGTGCATGCGCCCAGCCGCACGCTCTACC
>JANLXK010000514.1:0-5300 GCA_031365045.1 Gemmatimonadota bacterium
CGCGGCCCAAAGGCGCAACGGGTTACCACCCTATCCAGAAGCTACCGCAGAAACCAGATTCAGAGATACAAGGCGGCAGCGGGGCACGCCGCTGGTTTGCGCGTCGGTCCTCTCAGGCCGATAGAACCAATCTGGAGGGAAGCGACGAAATGAAGCGCCTCATCGCGGCGATCATCATGACGAGCTACTTAGCTGCCTGTACTGCCTGGCGCGTCGAGGAGGCAGCACCTCAAAAGGCTGCGGAGATACGTATCACCTTGGCGGACGGCAGACGCCTGCTACTGCGCGATCCTCAGGTGATGGGAGACAGTCTGGTGGGTCTCGCAGTTCAAGGGCATGTGAGCCCCGGGGAGCGAGTGCGGGTTGCTTTCCTCACCGCAGATCTGCAGCGGATTGAAGGAAGGAAACTAGATGCCCGCAAGACGGCTCTCGCGGTCATCGGCCTTGGTGCTGTGATAGGACTCGTCGTGGCCCTCGGTAACATCCAAACCACTGACCCGAACCATTAGGCAACTATCCTGCAGGCAGTGACGGCTCGCTGCCGTGTGATATCAACCTCGAAGCGCAACGCTCCCCGCGGCGGTGGCACTACCACGTCGGAGGCAGGGGGCGTAAGCCCCCATGCGCCGAGTAGGGGCGTAAGCCCCTGAAGAGCGATCTTCATACCAGGCGCCCAAGGCGCGGCGAGCCGCGCCACTACGGATCACGGGCCGCGCCTCAACGGAGCGCAAACTGCACCGCAACGGATCGCGAGCCGTGCCGCAGACACAGCGCCAGCCGTCCGGTAGCAACGCCCTCATCACCTGTGGAGTCCCGATGCGCCACGTGACACCCCTCTTGATCCTCGCCTGTGCACTCGGAGGCGCGCCCAGGGCTGCCTCGGCGCAAGCGTCCTCGACGGATTCCCTCGCCGTGGCAGCGGCGGTGCGAGGGTTCCACGATGCGCTCGCTCGCGGCGATTCCGCTGCCGCGCTCGCCCTCCTGGCGGAGGATGCAGTCATCCTTGAAGCCGGTGAGATCGAATCGCGAGCTGGATACCGGGCGCATCACCTGTCGGCCGACATCCAGTTCGCGGCAGCGATCCCCAGCACACCGGGCCCCCTGCGCGTGATGCTCACCCGCGACGCTGCATGGGTCACGTCGACCTCGACCACTGCCGGCACCTTCCAGGGTCGGGCGATCAACAGCGCAGGTGCGGAGCTTGTCGTGCTCACTCGCACACCGCATGGCTGGCAGATCCGCGCCATTCATTGGTCGTCGCGACGAGTCCTGACCCCGTAAGGCGCACTTTTCTGCCCAGCGCTTGCAGCTGGTGATCGGGCCCAGGTGCGCCTGGTGTTCAAGGCGCTTTAGGGATGCGACCCGCCGCCCGGCCCGCGCATCTCCACCGGTATGCCCCGACTCCTTCCAGCCCTCGCCCTTGCCGCCCTCGTGGCCGCGCTCCCCGCCCCGCTTCGGGCGCAAGACCCCCGCCCCGCACCCCTCCCGGAGGCAGAGCTCACCCGCCGACTCGGCGTCTTCCTCGACCGTCTCACCGCGAAGGATGAGTTCAGCGGCGTGGCGGTGCTGGCCCGGAACGGCGCACCGGTGTTCCAGCGCGCCCTCGGGATGGCCGACCGCGAGGCGCGGCGGGCCAATACGGTCGAGACCGCGTTCAATCTCGGGTCGATCAACAAGATCTTCACCCAGATCGCGGTCCGGCAGCTGGCGGCCCAGGGGAAGCTCGGCCTCGACGCCACCCTCGCCACCTGCTGGCCCGACTATCCCAACGCCGAGGTGGCGCGGCGGGTCACCATCCGCCAGCTCCTCCGCCACACCTCCGGCATCGGCGGCAACATCTTCGACCCTCCGGCGAGCGGGGACCGCCGCGCCATCCGCCGCCTGGCCGACTTCCTCCCCCTCTTCGTCCACCAGCCGCTCCAGTTCGAACCCGGCTCCCGGAACGCCTATAGCAACGCCGGCTACGTGGTGCTCGGGCTCCTGGTGGAGCGGCTCTCGGGCGAGAGTTACTACGACTACGTGGCAGCGCACATCTACCGCCCTGCAGGGATGACGCGAACCGCGCACTACGCCGTCGATTCACTCCCTCCCAACACTGCCATCGGTTACACCCGAGGGGAGCCCGATGCCGCCACCACGGCGCCGCTCCGTCCGAACAGCGCGGACCTGCCGGGACGCGGGAGCTCGGCGGGGGGTGGCTACTCCACTGCCTCCGACCTGCTCCGCTTCCTGGCGGCGCTCCGCACCGGAACGATCCCCGCGGGGCCCCCCGCCGGCGTTGGGATCGCCGGAGGGACGGGAGGGGTGAACACCGTGGTGGAAGGCGCCCTCCCCGGCGGTTATGACCTCATCGTGCTCACCAACCTCGACCCTCCGGCGGCGGAACGGGTGGCACGGTCGGTCCGGGGGTGGCTGGGGGTCTCCGACGGGGACTAGGGCTGGGCTCCTCTTGACGGACCCCTGACGGGACTGCAACCTCCCCTCGTGACGCCCCCCTCCAGCTGGAGCCGCTGTCCCTTCTGCGGCACCGGGCTCGATCCCACCCAGACCGCCTGCCCGCAGTGCGGCGCGGCCCCCTCCGCGGCCGTCACGGTCGGTTACGACGAACGTCGCCCGACCACCCCGGACGAACTCCAAGCCCTCGAGACCGAACTCCGCGACGCGCTCGCCCCCCGGCTCCAGCTGCTCCGCCTCCTGGGCCAAGGGGGGATGGGGTCGGTCTTTCTGGCGCGCGACCCGGCGCTCCGCCGCCTGGTGGTCGTCAAGGTCCTCTCGCCGAGCGTCGCCAACGATCCCGTGGCGCGGGCGCGGTTCGCGCGAGAGGCGGAGACCGCGGCCTCGGTCGCGCACCCGAACGTGGTGCACGTCTATCAGGTCGGGACGCTGGACCGTTCGGCGACCACCTACTTCACGATGCAGTTCGTCGATGGGGCCACACTCGAGGTGGCCTTCCCCCTGGGGACCCCGGTCCCGGAGCCGGTCGCCAAGCGGATCATGGGGGAGATCGCCTCGGCGCTCGCCGCGGCGCACGCCCGCGAGCTCATTCACCGCGATATCAAGCCGGCGAATGTGATGATCGACCGCGAGAGCGGCCGCGCGCTTGTGCTCGATTTCGGCATCAGCGCCGCGAAGCGTCCGGACGGTGTCCCCGGGGACGCGCGGGCGACGGTGGAAGGGATGGTCGTCGGGACCCCGGCCTACCTCAGCCCCGAGCAGGCGGCTGGCGAGCCGAGCATCGATCGCTCAGATATCTACTCCCTCGGCGTGGTCATGTTCGAGCTGGTCACCGGTCGGTCGCCCTTCACCGAGAAGACGCCGATGGCGCTGGTCGTGGCCCATTTGCGCGATATCCCGCCCTCGGTCGCGACCATCAGACCCGAGCTCGACCCGCAGTTCGCGGCACTGATCGACCAGTGCCTCCGCAAGGCGCCGGCCGAACGGCCCTCGGCGGAATCGATCGCGCGGTATCTGGCCCCACCGAGCCAGGCCCGGGTGGAGTGGCCTCCGCCGGGGCTCGAGACCCTGCACGGCAAGGGGTGGCGATACCTGCGGTTCCTCGCGACCGGCTCGCTGATGGCGGTCGGATTCCTCCTCCTCCTTTCGAGCCAGCCGAACGGAGTGACCGGCGCCTGGAACCGCCACGACCTTTCGTTCCTCTGGGAGCTCTCCGGGTCCGGCGGGATCGGTGGTTTCCATTTCCTGCTCTTCATCCTGGTGGTCAGCTCCTGGGTGCTCTTCCTGATGGTGCTCATCGATGCCTCGTCCCTCGCGGGGGCGTTCGGCCGGGCCCGCCGAGCCGGATACCCCTGGGGAGTGGCGATGGACGTCGCCGGCGACCATTTCCCGGCGACCGGGGACCTGCTCAATCGACAGGGCGCCTTCGCACTTCTCGATCCGGCGCGAGCAACCCTTCTCTGGCGTCGACGCCGGTGGCGAACGGTGTGCCAGGCCGCGGCGATCATCTCCGGGTACCTCCTGATCGTGGCGTGGTGGACCGGGGCGCTCACGGTCCCCGGCGAGGATCCGATCGCGGTCGTCTCCGATCGGGGGGTGGCGATCATCCTCGGCCTCCCGCTCGTCCTGCTGCTGGCCGGGTGGCTGCTGGGGCTGGAGGAGCGCTCGATCCTGCGCCGGGCCCGACGCAGCACTCCCCGGCTGCGGAGGCCACCCCTCCCCCGACGCGAACTGGTCACCGCCTGGCTGGGGGATGCGGGAAGCGCCGAACCCCCACGACACCGCTTCCCGACCGCTGCTGTCCTCCCGATCACCCTGACCGGCGCGGTCGCCGTCCTGGTGGTCTTCGCCTTGATCAGCTGGGCCAACATCTCCTACGTCTTCACCTGGAGCTACGGCGGGCAGTACACCGAGGAATCCGCGAAGAACTTCCTCACCCAGTTCCGGGCGGGCCGGGACATCGTGAACTGGTGGCCTCGTGCCGAAAGGGCCCTGTCGGCAGCCGCCGACCCGCTACCGCTCCCCGGGGACTCGGGGGTCGCCGCCGCACGGCTACTTCTCACCATCGGGTTCGCTCGATCGACCCCGGGCGCTCCCGACGCGCTCCCTCCCCGATTCTGGGCACTCGATCCCACCCCGCCGGAGACACTGCGCCTCCGCTTCCCGCCACCACCGCCGGGCCGGCTGGATGGCACGCTCTGGGCCCGCCTTCAGGCGCCGGTCCCCGCGACAACGCTCGCGGAGTTGCAGCGGCGAGCCACCACTCCGTACGGCGCGCTCGGGGCAGTCGTCGCCCGGGCGCGCCCGATCCCGGTCGGGTGGGCGCTGCGACTCAACGACACGACGCTTGCCCAGCGCCTCACCGGGATGAGGCAGCCGGACCGGTGGCCCCAGGTCGAGCGGGTCCTCAGCGAGCCCCTGCGTGCCTTCGAAGCCGCCGCGCTCCTCGCCACCATCCGCCGGGAACGCGCCAAGGCGATCGAGTCGGTGGACCTCGCCAGCCGCTACACCCTTGCGCTGCTGCGCGAGCCGACCCCGCTGATCTCGGCCATCGGGCTCGATGGGATCATGAGCGTGCAACGGATGGCGGAATCCATCGGCGCCGCGTTCCATGAGCCTCGCCTGGTGGCACTCGGTCAGAGTCTCGACCAGGCGAGAGCGGAGCGCCGTGCCAGCACCAGCGTCTGGGGGATCGCGGAGGACAAACTGATGGCCGACCCCGAGGCCCCGGCGGGATTCCCGGCCCTGGCTGAGCGCCGCGTGTCACCCACGGTCCGGATGGCCCTGCTCGACGGGATCATCTCGGGCTACTGCCAGAATCCACGGGAGATGCTCTTCGGCATCTC
>JANLXK010000517.1:0-2073 GCA_031365045.1 Gemmatimonadota bacterium
GCGCCGAACCGGTGCCGGTGCCGCCGCCCATCCCGCAGGTCACGAACACCAGGTCGGCCCCCTGGATGGCCTGCAGCACATCGTTGCGGTCCTCTTCGATGGCTTGACGCCCGATCTCCGGCCGTGCCCCCGCCCCGAGCCCCTTGGTGAGCTTCTTGCCGATCTGGACCTTCACGTCCGACCGGGAAGTGGCCAGCGCCTGGCTGTCGGTGTTGACCGAGATGAACTGCACGCCCTTGAGGCCCTCGGCGATCATCCGGTTGACGGCGTTCCCGCCGCCGCCGCCGACGCCGACCACCTTCAGGTTGGCGTGTTGCGCCACCGTCTCATCGAGCTCGAAGATCATGGGTCGCTCCCGCGTCGCCTAGAAGAAGTCCTGGAACCACTGCTTCACCGGGCCCAGCCACTTCTCGACGGGCAGACCCCGTCGCCCTCCCATCCCGAATCCCAGCCCTTCGGCGCGCTTGCGCGCCCCGTAGAGCGCCAGCCCCGCCACCACCGCCATCCGCGGTGCCTCGACCCCATCGGCCAGTCCGGTGAGCCCCTGCTCCGCCTTGCCGATCCGCACCGGCATCGCGCAGACCTCGCGCGCCAGCTCGACGATCCCCGGGGTCGAGGCGCCACCGCCCACCAGCACCAGCCCTGCCGGCAGCCGCCCCTGGAATCCCCCGCTGGTGATCTCGTCCTGCACATACTCCAGCACTTCCTGCATACGCATGTGCATGATGTGCGCAAGCACCTGCCGCGCCGCCGTCCGCGGCCCCTGTCCCGGCGTGCTCGGGATCTCGATGATATCGCTTTGCGCCACCAGCGGCTCGTACGCCGCCCCCGAGCGCTCCTTGAGCTTCTCGGCGTCCATCTGCGTCACCTGGAGGCCATGCACGATGTCGTTGGTGACGTGACCGCCTGCAATGCGGAAGGACCCGGTGTGACGGATCTTCCCCCCTTGGAAGATAGCGACGTTGGTGCTCCCGCCCCCGAGGTCCACCAGTGCGCATCCGAGCTCCAGCTCGTCGGCGGTGAGCACCGGGAGGGAGGCCGCGAGGGGCTCGAGGACGAATTCCTCGACGTGATACCCCGCGCGCTCCACGCACTTCTTCAGGTTCTGCAAGGCGTTGCTGTAGACCGTGACGAGGTAGACCTCCGCCTCGAGCCGCATTCCGGACATCCCGAGGGGTTCGTTGATCCCCGCCTGCTGGTCCACCCGGTACTCCTGCGGGATGGCGTGCAGCAGCTCATGATCACGCCCGAGGGAAATGGCACACGCCACGTCGTTGACGCGCGCCAAGTCGGCGGTGCGGATCTCCTCGCCGGTCACCGACACCGTGCCGTTGGAGCTTTTGCCGCTCACGTGCTCGCCCGCGATGCCGCAGAAGACCGAGCCGACCTCGACCCCCGCCATCCGCTGGGCGTCCGAGAGCGCCTTGATGATCGCCCGGGTCGCCTCTTCGATGTCGCGCACCACCCCGCGGCGGATGCCGTTGGAGCGTTCCACGCCGACGCCGAGCACGCGCGCGGTCGGACGGCGGGCATCGCCCCCCGCTTCGGCCACGACCGCCGTCACCTTGGTGGAGCCCAGGTCCAGGGCGGCCACCAGCTTCATAGGTGCCGTGCTCACGCGTCCCCTCCTCGTACGATGACCTGACCGGCCCAGCGGCCGTCGAGCTCTCGCCAGGGGCGGTGGAGGCGGGCCAGATCCTGCGCCACCGCCGTCACCGCCCGGATCGTTTCCATCGACGCGTCAGGCCGGAACACCAACCGCCGCCGCGCCACCCTCAAGACTACCCAGGGACCGTCCCGTTCCGCACTCCCCACCTGCGCGAAGAGCGCCGGGTCTGCCGCCCGCACCTGCCCGAGGAGCATCCCGATCAGGCTGTCGGCCCGCCCCGCGAGCGGAAGGTCGGGGGCCGAAACGCTCGGATCGAAGGGGAGGAGCCGTCCGGAGGCGTCCATCGCTGCCAAGCCGTTGTGCCCCGGCACCAGCGCCACCGGCGGGACCTCCGTGATCTCCACCCGGATCGTGCCGGGGAGCCGCCGCGACACCTCGGCATCGATCACACCGGGGATCGCGCG
>JANLXK010000522.1:0-1863 GCA_031365045.1 Gemmatimonadota bacterium
GCCGATCGCGGCCGAGGCGGGGCTGCGGTTCGCGATCCGCGAGGGCGGCCGGACGGTCGGCGCCGGCGTCATCACCAAGATCCTGGCGTAAGGCGGTCGCGAGTCACGGGTCTCGAGTCACGCGACTCGCGACCCGCGACCCGAGACTCTCAAGCAGCGAAGCATCTGACGGAGTAAGCGACCATGGCCCGCGAAAAAGTCATCATGGAATGTTCCGAGTGCAAGAACCGGAACTATTTCACCACGAAGAACCGGCGTCTGCACCCGGAGCGCGTGGAATGGAAGAAGTACTGCCCCCGGTGCGACAAGCATCAGGGACACAAGGAGTCGAAGTAACGTGGACGCCGTCCAGACGACGGGCGGCGGCAAGGTGAGTGGCTGGGTGCGCGCCAGCGTGGACTTCGTCCGCGAGGCGTACGCCGAGATGCACAAGATCACCTGGCCGACCACGCCGGAGCTGAAGCGGGCCACGATCTCGATCGTGATCCTGTCGGTGGTGCTGGGGCTGGCCATCGGCTGGCTCGACAAATTGCTGTCGCTGATCCTGGTGGACGGCGTCGCGCGGTTGACGCGTTGAGCGGCTCCATGGAATACCGCTGGTACGCGATCCAGACCACGGCCGGGCACGAGAACAAGGTCCGGGGGCTCATCGCCCAGCGGATCACCGAGGATCCGCGCGCGGAGGGCCAGAAGCTCATCCGTCAGGCGCTGGTGCCGGTGCAGGAAGTGGTCGAGATCAAGGGTGGCAAGAAGGTCACGGTCGAGCGGAAGCTCTACCCCGGCTATGTCCTGGTGGACATGGCGATGGGGCAGGAGGCCCTCCACCTGATCAACTCGATCCAGGGCGTGATCAAGTTCGTGGCGCAGGGGAAGTATCCCTCGCCCCTCCGCCAGGACGAGGTCAATCGGCTGCTGGGCGTGACCGAAGAGGTCACCTCGGCCGAGAGCAAGGAAGAGATCCCCTTCCTGGTGGGTCAGGCGGTGGAGATCACCGAGGGTCCGTTCGCGGACTTCTCCGGGACGGTGGAAGAGATCCTGTCCGACAAGGGCAAGGTCAAGGTGAAGGTGTCGCTGTTCGGACGTCCCACGACGGTCGAGCTCGACTACTTGCAGCTCCGCGGGCACTAGCCCGCGACAGCGATCGCGGGCTTACGTGCCCGCCCCGCGACCGCGCGGGTCATCGCGGCAGACTAGCGGCGCCCGCCATTCATAGCGGGCCTGCATTCGAGAGGAAGGGTACGCTATGGCCAAGAAAGTCACCGCGATGGTGAAGTTGCAGTGCCCGGCGGGCGCTGCGAACCCGGCGCCCCCGGTGGGGACGGCGCTCGGTCCGCATGGCGTGAACATCATGGAGTTCTGCAAGCAGTTCAACGCCCGGACCCAGAGCCAGTCGGGGATGGTGATCCCCGTGGTCGTGACGATCTACGCCGATCGCACGTTCACGTTCATCACCAAGACCCCACCGGCGGCCAACCTCCTCATCAAGGAGGCCGGCATCGAGAAGGGGAGCGGCCAGCCCAACCGGGTCAAGGTCGGCAAGGTGACGCGGGCGCAGCTCAAGAAGATCGCCGAGCTGAAGATGCAGGACCTCAATGCCGCGGACCTGGCGGGGGCGATGAACATGATCGCGGGCACCGCCCGGTCGATGGGGCTGGAGGTCGCCGACTGATGAAGACCCAGGGCAAGCGGTTCCGTGCCGCAGAGAGCAAGGTCGACAAGACGCGTGAGTATCCCGTGTCGGAAGCGGCAAAGATCCTGAAAGACTCGGCGTTCGCGAAATTCAACGAGACCGTGGCGCCCTTCAGATACGTCCCCTTGGCCGAGGACGGCTTCGCCTTCGCGATCGCTTCCAGGAAGGCGACG
>JANLXK010000524.1:0-3781 GCA_031365045.1 Gemmatimonadota bacterium
GCCGATCGCGGCCGAGGCGGGGCTGCGGTTCGCGATCCGCGAGGGCGGCCGGACGGTCGGCGCCGGCGTCATCACCAAGATCCTGGCGTAAGGCGGTCGCGAGTCACGGGTCTCGAGTCACGCGACTCGCGACCCGCGACCAATGAAGCAGCGAAGCACCAGTAACACGAACAAATGTGGCAAGCGACGCGCACACATCGGTGCCCGCCGCCTCTGCCCTGAAGACGGAAGACCGAGGCCGAAGATGGCTGGCAAGATCCGGATCCGACTGAAGGCGTTCGACCACGGCGTGCTCGACCAGGCCGCCGCGGACATCGTGCGGACCGCCGAGAAGACCGGTGCGCAGGTGTCCGGCCCCATCCCGCTCCCGACCAAGATCGAGCGCTGGACGGTGCTGCGGAGCCCGCATGTCGACAAGAAGAGCCGTGAGCAGTTCGAACTGCGCACCCACAAGCGCCTGCTCGACATCAACGATTCGCGCCCGCAGACGATGGACGCGTTGACGAAGCTCGACCTGCCCGCAGGGGTGGACGTCGAGATCAAGGTGGGCTGAGGCCATGACCAACGGACTCATCGGGCGGAAGCTCGGGATGACCCGGGTCTTCGCCGAGGACGGCACCTCGGTGCCGTGCACCGTGATCGAAGCCGGCCCGTGCCGCGTCCTGCAGGTCAAGGACGGCTCGGTCCAGCTCGGCTTCGGCGCGCAGAAGGCGACGCGGGCCCCCAAGGCGGAAGTGGGGCAGGCCAAGGCGGCCGGGCTCGAGGCGGCGCCGGCGGTGCTGCGCGAGTTCGGCGTGGCGGGCGAGGCCCCCAAGTCGGGCGACACCATCACCGTCGCCATCTTCGCCGCGGGCGAGACGGTCAAGGTCACCGGGACCACCAAGGGTCGCGGGTTCCAGGGCGTGGTGCACCGGTACGGCATCGGCGGTGGGCCGGCGTCGCACGGGAACACCCGGCACCGGAAGCCCGGCTCGGTCGGCGCCGGCACGGACCCGTCCCGCGTCATCAAGGGGAAGCGGATGCCAGGACACATGGGCGACGAGCGTCACACGGAGCTCGGCCTCAAGGTCGTCAAGATCGACGCGGATCGTCACCTGCTCTTCGTGCGCGGCGCGGTGCCGGGCTCCAAGAACGGGATCGTCCTCGTGAACAAGCAGGCAGGGAGGAGCCGGTATGCTTGAAGCGGCTCATTACTCGGCGGCCGGCGCGCGGCACAAGTCGTCCTTCGCGCTGCCCAAGGATTACTTCGATGGGGACGTGAACGAGCCGGTGCTGCATACGGCCGTGCGCGCGTTCCTCAACAACCAGCGGCAGGGCACCGCCGCGACCAAGACGCGCAGCTTCGTCTCGGGCGGCAACCAGAAGCCGTGGAAGCAGAAGGGAACCGGCCGGGCCCGTGCGGGCTCGACCCGCGCCCCACACTGGCGCGGCGGCGGCGTGGTCTTCGGGCCCTCCCCCCGCGACTACACCACGGACCTGCCCCGCAAGGTGAAGCAGCTGGCCCGGCGCTCGGCGCTCAACGCCCGCGCCCGTGAGGGGGCGGTGCACGTGATCGAGTCGATCGCGTTCGCGGCCCCGAAGACCAGCCAGCTGGTCGAGCTCCTCACCAAGCTCGGCATCGCCGAGTCCAAGGTGCTGCTGCTCACGGCGACGCACCGTCCGTCGGTGTGGCTTTCGAGCCGGAACCTGCCGCGGGTCGACGTGCTGCCCTACGCGGACGCCAGCGCCTACGACATCCTCTGGGCCGAGCACATCGTGGTCGAAGAGGCCGCGCTGACCGGCACCGAGGCCGTCGCCAATCCGGAGGCCCCGGTGGCCCACGGGAAGGCGGCGCCCAAGGCAAAGAAGGTCGCGCCGGCGAAGGTGAAGGCCAAGGCGAAGGCGGAGAAGAAGGCCGCCAAGCCGAAGGCGGCCAAGAAGGCACCCAAGGCCAAGGCGGCCAAGAAGCCCGTGGCCAAGAAGAAGGCCGCGCCCAAGAAGAAGAAGGGGGGCAAGTAAATGGTCGCGCTCCGTGAGATCGTCGTGCGTCCGTTGCTGACCGAGAAGAGCTCGGCGGCATTCCAGACGCGGAAGGAATACACTTTCGAAGTGCATCCCGATGCGACCAAGCCGCTCATCCGGCAGGCGCTGAAGGAGCTCTTCGGGGTGACGGTGACCAAAGTGCGCACGATGGTCGTGCGCCGGAAGCTGGTGACGCGGGGCCGCTATTCCGGGGCGACCGCGCTGCGGAAGAAGGCGATCGTGCTGCTGAAGGATGGCGACGTGATCCCTGTCTTCGAGGGCTGACCCCATGAGCATCAAGCAGTTCCGTCCCGTCACGGCGGGCACACGCCACCGGATGGTGAGCGGGTTCGACGAGATCACTCGTGGGACCCCCGAGAAGTCGCTCCTGGAGCCGTCGCCGAAGTCGGGAGGCCGCAACAATAAGGGCCACATCACGCTCCGTCGCCGCGGCGGCGGGCACAAGCAGCAGTACCGGCGCATCGACTTCAAGCGCGACAAGTTCGGGATCCCGGCCCGGGTGGCCGAGATCGAGTACGATCCGAACCGGACCTCGCGCATCGCGCTGCTGGTCTACGCCGACGGGGAGAAGCGCTACATCATCCACCCCGAGGGGTTGAAGCAGGGCGACGTGGTGATGTCGGGTCCGGGCACGGATGTCCGGCTCGGGAATGCGCTGCCGCTGGGCGAGATCCCGACGGGCACCACGGTGCACAACGTCGAGCTCAAGATCGGCAAGGGCGCGCAGATGATCCGCTCGGCCGGTTCGAGCGCCGAGGTGGTCGCGAAGGAAGGCGACTACGTCACGCTCCGCCTCCGGTCGACCGAGATGCGGAAGGTGCACGGTCGCTGCATGGCCACGGTCGGCCAGGTCGGCAATGGCGAGCACGAATTGATCGCGCTGGGCAAGGCGGGAAAGACCCGCTGGCTCGGCCGGCGTCCCAAGGTCCGTGGCGTCGCGATGAACCCGGTCGACCACCCGTTGGGTGGCGGCGAGGGCAAGAGCAGCGGCGGGCGTCCGCCGGTGAGCCCGTGGGGCAAGCGTGAAGGCCGGAAGACCCGGAAGCCCAAGAAGGCGTCCACCAAGTTGATCGTGCGCGGCCGTAAGCGCGGGAAGGCGACACAGTCATGAGCCGTTCGGTCAAGAAGGGCCCGTACGTCCTGGAGTCGCTCCTGAAGAAGGTGACGCTCCTGAACGACAGGAACGAGAAGAAGGTCGTGAAGACCTGGAGCCGGGCGAGCACCATCCTGCCTGAGTTCGTGGGCCACACGTTCGCGGTGCACAACGGCAACAAGTTCGTGCCGGTGTACGTCACCGAGAACATGGTGGGTCACAAGCTGGGCGAGTTCGCGCCGACCAGGCTCTTCCGCGGCCACAGCGGCCGCCTGGTGGCCGACAAGAAGGCCAAGCCGGAGTGATGACCATGCAAGCGCGCGCGATCCAGCGGTTGGTGCGGCAGTCGCCCCGCAAGATGCGCCTCGTCGTGGACCTGATCCGCGGCAAGGACGTCAACGAGGCCTACGCCATCCTGCAGTTCAGCAAGAAGCTCGCGGCCAAGCAGATCGCCAAGACGCTGAAGTCGGCGGTCGCGAATGCCGAGCAGAAGGCCCTCAGGGGCAACGAGGCGTTCGACGTGGACAACCTCTACGTCAAGACCGCCATCGTCAACATGGGGCAGCCGCTCAAGCGGTTCACGGCCGCGGCACAGGGCCGCGCCGCCCCGATCCGGAAGCCCACCAGCCACGTCGAAGTGATCGTGGCGCCGCGGGAGGCCAAGTA
>JANLXK010000530.1:0-10413 GCA_031365045.1 Gemmatimonadota bacterium
GATGTCGCCGGAGGCGATCCTGCTCGGGCTTGCGGTGGGACTCTGGACCTCCTTCGTCTTCGCGCTCCGTCCGCTCCTGTCAGTGCGCCGGATCTCACCTCTCGTGGCGCTGCGGCGCGACTTCGACGATACCGTGCGTCGGCAGCGCGATCCCCTGCGCTGGGCAGCGTGGTCTCTGCTCGCGTTGAGCGTGGTGGGCCTCGCCACCCTCCAGGTGCGGGAGATCCGTCCCGCCCTCGCCTTCAGCGGCGGGGTCGTCGTCGCGCTCGGCGTCCTGGCGCTCGCGGCCTCGCTCCTCGTAAAGGGAGTGCGGCGCTGGTTCCCGTCGCGGCTCCCCTATCTCTGGCGCCAGGGGCTCGCGAATCTCTATCGCCCCGCCAACCAGACGGTGGTCGTGGTGCTGGCCCTCGGTTTTGGCGCCTTCCTGCTCGGCACCCTCTTCGTGGTGCAGTACAGCCTGGTCCAACAGTTCTCGATCGATGCCTCCCCCGACCGGCCCAACCTGATCCTCTTCGACATCCAGCCCGACCAGCGGGTCGGGGTCGATTCGATCCTGCAGGCGGCGGGAGTGCCGCAGAGTACGCTCACGCCGATCGTCCCCATGCGGATCGCGAGCGTGAAGGGAAAGCCGGTGGCGCAATTCACCGGCGAAGTCCGCCCCGACACCGCATCCGAGCAGGGGGGCCCCCGCCGCGGCGAGCGTTCGAATGCCTGGGCCTTTCGGCGCGAGTACCGCAGCACCTACCGCGCCTCGAAGACCCCGACCGAGATCATCGTGCGCGGGAAGTGGACCGACTCCACCGTGACTCGCGACCCGCGACTCGCGACGCCCATCTCGGTGGAGGTCGACCTCGCCGGCGAGCTGGGCGTCACCGTCGGCGACACGATCGTCTGGGATGTACAGGGAGTGAAAGTTCCGAGTGTGGTGGCGAATCTGCGCCAGGTGAACTGGGCGCGCTTCGAGCCGAATTTCTTCGTGGTCTTCCCCCCCGGCCCGCTCGACGCCGCGCCACAGACCTGGGTCACCCTCGCCCGGATCGACTCCGCCACCACCCGCGGCCTGATCCAGCGCCGGGTGGTCGAGCGGTACCCCAACGTCTCGATGATCGACCTCTCGGTCGTGCAGCAGGCGGTCGACGATGTCCTGTCGCGCGTGACGCTCGGTGTCCGGTTCATGGCGCTCTTCTCGCTCGCCGCGGGAGGGGTGGTGCTGATCGGCGCCGTCGCGGGCACCCGCCGTCAGCGGATCCGGGAAGGGGTGTTGCTCAAGACCCTCGGCGCCACCCGCCGGCAGGTGATGCGGATCGCCCTGGCCGAGTACATCTCGCTCGGCCTCCTCTCGGCGGTCACGTCGCTGAGCCTCGCTACGATCGCTGGCTGGGCGGTAGTGGATCGGTTCTTCAAGCTGGCGTTCCACTTCCCGGCGACGGGGATCCTCGGGTTCGGGGTGGCGATCGTTGCGCTCACCGTGGCCGTGGGGCTCTGGACCAGCCGCGAGGTCTTCGCGCGTACGCCGCTCGAAATTCTGCGGGCAGAATGACAGGTCGTCCCGGGAGATGACAGGCGGTTCACCACGGAGGATCGGAGTTTCACGAAGGAGGCTCACGGAGTACCGCACTCGTTGTGGTATCCGGGGGGAGCTCCCCTTGAGACCACACAGTAGGTTCTCCGTGCCTCTCCGTGTGGCTCCGATCCTCCGTGGTGAACTCCCTCTGCCAATTGGCGGAATGCCACTCGTTGCGCTAATTTCACGCCGGACTTGAACAAGGGAATGGAATGCTTCCGATCGACCTGAAGGGCAAGCGCGCGCTGGTGGCCGGGGTGGCCGACGACGGCGGGTTCGGCTTCGCCATCGCCAAGGCCCTCTCCGAGGCCGGGGCGAGCGTGAGCGTCGGGACCTGGCCGCCGGCGATGAACATCTTCGAGAACCTGCTCGAACGCGGGAAGATGGACACCTCGATGATGCATGCGCGCGGGGGCAAGATGAACTTCGAGAAGGTCTACCCGCTGGACGCGGTGTTCGACACCCTGGAGGACGCCCCCGCGGACATCCGCGAGAACAAGCGGTATCGCGAGCGGGGAGATTTCTCGATCACCGGCCTGGCCGGTCGGCTGGAAGCGGATTTCGGGTCACCCTGCCTCGACATTCTGGTACACTCCCTGGCGAATGGCCCCGAGGTCAAGAAGCCGCTGCTCCAGACCTCCCGGCGCGGCTATCTCGATGCCATCAGCGCCTCGTCGTATAGCGCCATCAGTTTGCTGCAGCGCCTGGGGCCGCTGATGCGCCCCGATGCCAGCTTCGTCTCGCTCACCTTCATGGCGGGCGAGCGCGTGATCCCCGGCTACGGCGGCGGGATGAGCAGCGCCAAGGCGGCGCTCGAGAGCGACACCCGGACACTTGCCTTCGAAGCCGGCCGGAAGTGGGGCGTCCGGGTCAATACCATCTCGGCAGGACCGTACGCCAGCCGCGCAGCCAGTGCGATCGGCTTCGTCAACTCGATGATCGCGTACTACAAGGCCAATTCCCCCCTGCCCCGGGAGCTCGAGGCGTCCGACGTCGGGCACGCCGCGGCATTTCTCTGCTCACCCCTGGCCAAGGCGATCACCGGCACCACGATGTACGTGGATAACGGGTATCACGCGATGGGGATGGCGGTGGTCGAGGACCCCAAGGGCTGAACGCGGGAAGGCCAAAGGTGGGCGAGAACGCAAGAAGGCGCGAAGGGAGATCCCGTTCGCGCCTTCTCGCATTCTCGCCCGCGTTCAGCCTTTCTCGTTCTCCGCCACCAGCATCCCCGCAGCCGTCACAATGCAGAGCAATAGCAGCGTCCACCCCAGCGCCGAGTCGAAGTCACTGGTCGGCTCGTAGATGATCACCACCACCCCGACATCGTTCCGACCCGGCACTGCGCGCCACGCCACCACCGCGTGACGGACGAGGCGGGTGGCGTACGCGCCACCTGCCTCCGTGAGCATCCGCCCGGGGTGCTCGAGGCCGAGGTCCCCGAGGTCGCCGGCCTTATGGTCGGGAGAGGCGACGACCCGCGCGGTCTCGCGGTCGACCACCCAGACCTTGGTGTGGGGGCCGACTTCGCCGCTGTCGGGGAAGGCGCTCCCTTTGGCGATCGAGACGCCGAGCACATCCTGCAGCCGGATCCCTTCCGCGATCTCGAGGGCCACTTGCTGGCGGGCGAGGACGGCGAGGATCAGGGGGAGCGCCATGGTGGCGATCACCTGCCAGCTGGGGAGCGCGCCGCGCTCGATGCGGACGCCTGCGGCGGCACCCAGGAGGGTCCCCTGCAGGGTGAACTTGAGGAGCTCGACCCAGGGGAGCCCACCGAGGCCACCGCAGATACCGGCCATGACGTGGATCAGGAGGACTCCCAGGGCGACGGAGAGCCCCGGACGCGACCGGAGGAGCCTCCCGAGGAGCCAGGCCACCGGGATGGCGCCGATCCCGCCTGCCACCGCCCACCCGACTGCGCGGGGGGAACCGAGCCACCAGGCCGTGGTGAAGGTGATCCCGACCACTCCACCGAAGAGGAGGAGGGTGCCGAAAAGGGGGCGTGAAGAGGGGAGGACGGCGGGCGCGGTCATCGACGCAAAGTAGGGGTCGGCGTGTATCTTGGGAACATGGACCGTCGATTCCTTCTCCTGGGTGCCCTCTCCGCCTTCGCGGCCGTGGCGGCCGGTGCGTTCGGTGCCCACGCCCTCCGCGAACAGCTGAGTCCGGAGCTGCTCGCCGTCTATGAGACGGGCGCACGGTACCAGATGTACCACGCGTTCGGGCTGATCGCCGTCGCCCTGGTCAGCGCCGAAGCGCCCCAGCGCCTCACCGCCGCCGCAGGGTGGTGCTTCGTCTGGGGCACGGTCCTTTTCTCCGGCTCGCTCTACCTTCTCGCCCTCACCAACATCACCTGGCTCGGCGCGGTGACGCCGTTGGGGGGCGTCCTGTTCCTGGCCGGATGGGCCTGTCTTGCGGGTGCGGCCCTTCGGCCCAAGTGATGGATCGGCAACTGCAACTGATCGTCACGGAAGCACGGAGAACTGACGGAAGCACGGAATGCTCCGTGCGCATTCAAGCTCTTCGACGCGGGACATGAACATTTTGTGGGTGCTGCACGGAGCTCCCCTTGAGACCACATACATCCCGTTGCCCGCGCGCTGAAGTGATCTTGCGCTGCGCTGGGAGCGTTCAGTGCCTCCGTCAGTTCTCCGTTCTTCCGTGATAGTCAGTTGCAGTCCTCAGCCGTAGAGCGGGCTTTCCCTCCATGACCGATCGCTACCGCACCCTTCTGCAACGCCTCGACACCTGGGTCGCCCAGGCGATGGCGAAGCACGGGGAGGTGATCCCCTGTCGCGCCGGGTGCACCGCCTGCTGTCACGGACCGTTCGACATCTCTCCGGCCGATGCCATGCTGCTCCGCGAAGGGATCGCTCTGCTCCCGCCCAAGGAGCGGGCGGAGGTGCGGGTGCGTGGGGAGCTTCTGCTGACCCGGATGCGCGAACTCGCCCCCGCGTGGGAGGCGCCGTGGGACGTGAGCGCGCTCGGTGAGGAGGGATTCGACCGGGTGGCGGAGGTGCTGGCCGATGAGCCGTGCCCGCTCCTGGGCGACGACGGGAGGTGCCGAGTGTATGAGCACCGGCCCCTCGTCTGCCGGCTGATCGGACTCCCGATGCTCACCGACCTGGGGGAGACACTGGAGAACGCCTGCCCGATCCAGGACCAGTTCCCCGGGTATCCCGAGCTCGCCGGGGTGCCGTTCGACTACGCCGCCTTCGCGACCGAGGAGGTGGCGATCCTGGCGGCGACCACGGGGCCGGAAACCACGATCGCCGCTGTCGCGGCGGAGTGAGAAGTAAGATGTGAGGAGTGAGAAGTGGAGATGAGAATGGGGCCCCACGCTATGGCGAAGGGCCCCTGTTCGTATCCACTTCTTACTCCTCACTCCTCACTCCTCACTTCTTACTTCTCACTTCTTCGTTCTCAACTCCATGGCGGCATGTTCCAGATCCCGTTCTGGCCGCGGTTGTAGAAGAAGAGCCCGAAGAGCGCCAGGATCACCACGATCGCCAGCAGGATCGGGAAGACGAACAGCCCGCTGAAGAGCTTGTGATCCTGCTTGAGGTGCATGTAGAACATCGCCACCAGGGCGAACTTGGCCGCCGAGAGGACCAGGAGGATCTCGACCACCATCTGGGAGACGAAGGTCCCGAAGGTGCCGCTCATCCCGCGTTCGGCGATCTCATACGCCCCGACCTCCATCGCCGTGAGGGCGAAGAGGATGAGGGCGACGGTGACGTACAGCTGCCAGCCGGGATGCGAATGCTCTTCGGCGTGGACGGCGGAGCTATCGGCCATGGGTCTCGATCCTCACTTCATCAGGTAGACGACGGGGAAGATCACGATCCACACCACGTCGACGAAGTGCCAGTACAACGCCGCGATCTCGAGGTTGAGCGCCTTCTCGGGCCCCATCTTGCCGCGGAGCCCCAGGTACAGCAGCGTCGCCAGCCAGAGCACGCCGATGGACACGTGGGTGCCGTGGAAGCCGGTCAGGGTGAAGAAGCTCGACCCGAACAGGTTGGTGGTGAAGCCCAGCCCCCGCTCCACGAAGTGGGTGAACTCGTACACCTGCATGCCGATGAAGAAGAACCCGCAGATCACCGTGGCGGTGAGCCAGCCGACGAACTGCTTCTGCTTGCCACGCTGGAGCCCGTTCAGGGCCAGCACCACGAAGAAGGAGCTGAACAGGAGCACCGCGGTGCCGAAGGTGACGAGCGGGATCTCGAAGATCCGTTCGACGACCTTGCCGGTGGCCGGGTTGGTCCAGTCCTCGTGCGGATAGGGGCCCTGGAGGCTCTGCCCCTTGTACACCACATACGTGGAGATCAGGGTGGCGAAGAAGAGGCACTCGGATCCGATGAACGTCCAGATCGCGAGCTTCCGGTTATCGAGCCCCGTGGAGGTCGGGGGATGCAGGACGGCGTCGTGGGCCACGTCGTGATTCCTCAGGAGAAGGCCGGCTCGAAGGCCCACCGATAGATGCCGAGGAGCAGGACCGCCCCGCCCAGGAGCATCACGGGGACCATCACGCCGAGGATCAGGCCGATGAAGAAGATGAGGATGCCGGAGGCGGTGACGAGCGGCCACCACGACGGATTCGGCATGTGGACCGCGTCCTCCGGATACTGTTTCGGCTCCGGGGCGAACCCGCCCATCTTCCGCTTGGCGGCCCACCACGCGTCGCGCGAGTCGACGCTGGGGAGCTCGGCGAAGTTGAAGTGCTGCGGCGGCGACGGGATGGACCACTCGAGGGTGGCGCCGTTCCACGGATCGGCCGGAGCATTGGCCGGACCCCGCCAGGTCTTGAGGACATTCCAGAGGAAGACCGCGAATGAGGACGCAATGGTAAAGGCGCCGACCGTGGCGATCAGGTTGTCGGTCTCGAACCCGAGTCCCGCCGCGTAGGTGTACACTCGGCGCGGCATCCCGTTGAGCCCCAGGAAGTGCATCGGGAAGAAGGTCAGGTTGAACCCGACCAGCATCAGCCAGAAGTGCACCTTGCCCAGCGTCTCATCGAGCATCCGCCCGAACATCTTGGGCCACCAGTAGTAGCCACCCGCCACCAGCGAGAAGATCGACCCGCCGAACATCACGTAGTGGAAGTGCGCCACCACGAAGTAGCTGTCGGTCTGCTGCAGGTCGGCGGGGGCCACCGAGTGCATGACGCCCGAGAGGCCGCCGATGATGAACATCGCGATGAAGCCGAGCGCGAAGAGCATCGGCGTCTTGAACTGGAGCGAGCCGCCCCAGACCGTGCCGACCCAGTTGAAGACCTTCACGCCGGTCGGGACCGCGATGAGCATCGTCATCAGCGAAAAGACCGTGTCGGCCACCGGGCCCATCCCCACCGCGAACATGTGGTGGCTCCATACGCCGAAGCCGAGGAAGGCGATGAAGCACCCCGAGAAGACCATCGCGGTGTAGCCGAAGAGCGGCTTCCGGCTGAACACCGGCAGGACCTCGCTGATGATGCCGAAGGCCGGCAGGATCAGGATGTACACCTCCGGATGGCCGAAGAGCCAGAAGAGGTGCTGCCAGAGGAGCGGGTCGCCGCCGCCGCCGGGGCTGAAGAACGAGGTCCCGAAGAACCGGTCGTACATCAGCATGATCAGCGCGACCGTGATGATCGGGAACGAGAGCAGCAGCAGGATCTGGGTGATAAGGCTCATCCAGGTGAACACCGGCAGCCGGAGCATCTTCATGCCCGGCGCGCGCATGTTCAGGATGGTGACCGTGAAGTTCACCGCCGCTGCCAGCGAGGCGACGCCCAGGATCTGCAGGCCGGCCACCCAGAAGTCGGTGTTGAGGCCCGGGGAATACTGCTTCGACGTCAGGTTGGCATACCCGAACCACCCGGCGTCGGGTGCCGCGTTGAACAGGAAGCTGGCGTTCAGCAGCAGGCCGCCCAGAAGGAACGTCCAGTAACTGAAGGCGTTGAGCCGCGGGAAGGCCACGTCCCGCGCGCCGATCTGCAGCGGGATCATGAAATTGAAGAACATCGCCGACAACGGCATGATCCCGAGGAAGATCATCGTCGTGCCGTGCATCGTGAACAGCTGGTTGTACTTGTCGGGCGACAGGAAGGTCTGGTCCGGGGCGTGCAGCTGCCACCGGAGCATCAGCGCCTCGAGGCCGCCGATCAGGAAGAAGACGAACGCGGAGGCCCCGTACAGGATCCCGATCCGCTTGTGATCGACCGTGGTGAGCCAGCTCTTGATCCCGGTCGACTCGTGGGCAGTGCTCATGGTCAGGTTCCCCGGGTCAACGGTGCGAGCGGAGGTAGTGCACCAGGGCGGTGATCTCGCCCTCGGTGAGCGGACGCGGCAGCTTCATGGCCGACCCGACCTTCACGGCCTGCGGGTCGCGCAGCCAGCGCGCCAGGTCCTCGTCGTTGTTCCACAGCATGCCGGCCACCAGGTGATGGCGGAGGCCGACGTGGGAAAGGTTCGGGCCCTGCAGGTCCACCAGGTTCGCGGTCGGCTGGCCGGTCATCGCGTGACAGCCCATGCAGCCCACCGCCATGAAGGCGGTCTTGCCGGCCTGGTAGACCGAATCCTTCGCCATCGTGCTGTCGACCATCGGGGTCTTCTGCGCCGTGACCCACGCCGCGAAGCCCGCGCTGTCGGACGATACCACGTGGAATCCCATCCGGCCGTGCTGCAGCCCGCAGAACTCGGCGCACTGCCCCGAGTAGACGCCGGTGTCGGCGGCGCTGAACCAGAAGTGGTTGGTGTGGCGGGCGATCATGTCGCGCTTGCCGGCGAACTGCGGCACCCAGAACGAGTGGATCACGTCCTTGGTCGTCAGCCGCAGGTCCACCTTCCGGTTCAGCGGCACGCGCAGCTCGTTGGCCGTCACGATGCCGTACTCGGGATAGCGGAACTCGAACCACCACTGGTGACCGATCACCTCGACCACGAGTGCGTCGCGGCCGGGATCCTCGCTGGTGCGCCAGATGGTCCGGACCGTCGGCACGGCGATGAATGCCAGGATCGCGGCAGGAATGATCGTCCAGACGATCTCCAGCGCCGTGTTCCCGTGGACCTGGGCCGGCGCCGCGTCGCCGGGGCGGCCGCGGAACTTCCAGATGGCGTAGATCAACACCCCTTCGACCAGGATGAAGACCGCCAACGCCCACCAGACGGTGGTCATGAAGAGTTTGTCCACCATCTCCGCGAAGTCACCCTTGGGGATCAGGGTCGACTGCGGATAGGTGGCGCTGTCGCCGGTGCAGGCGGCGAAAGCGACCAGCAGGAGCGCCGGCAGGGCGACCCAGGCGAAGCGGGTCGGGCGGCGCCAGGCAGACTTCAGAACGTTCATCGACCTATTGTCCCTGTCGGGGGGCCGAAGCCAGAAAACGGCGGGAAAGGCGGGTGAAAATAGCCCCGAAAGGGGGGTCGGTCAATGAAACAGTTCCGGGTAAGTGCGCAGGAATGTCTTTGGGGAGTAACATTGTCGGATATCTGTGCCCTACAGGGCTGCTGGCTACTGGCTTCTGGCTATTCCCAACGGGATGCCCACATTCCTCCCCTGACCTCGCCCTGGGAAGATTCGCCAGCAGCCAGTAGCCAGAAGCCACTTTCGGGACACAACCACCCCTTGGACGGAACTATGACCCCCACCGAACGCCGCACCCTGATCGCCCGCTACGCCGAAGGCCCGGAACTCCTCCGGCAAGCCTTGGCCGAGGTGCCTGAGGAAGCCATGCAGTGGCGCCCCGCGCCCGGGAAGTGGTCGGTGCACGAGGTCATCATCCACTGCGCTGACAGCGAGGCCAACGCCCACGGCCGGATCCGAACCCTGGTCGCCGAATCGAACCCCGTGATCCAGGGGTACGACCAGGACCGCTGGGC
Source organism: Gemmatimonadota bacterium (assembly GCA_031365045.1). Lineage (GTDB taxonomy): Bacteria > Gemmatimonadota > Gemmatimonadetes > Gemmatimonadales > GWC2-71-9 > CAMLHU01. The sequence continues at coordinate 9,421 of JANLXK010000530.1, forward strand.
CAAGGTCTTCGACTACCACACTCGGCCGGTGGGCACCGCGCTCGTCACCATCGAAGCGGTACGGGCCAACACGGTCCCGATCCTCGAATCCCTCACCGATGTCGACTGGGCCAAGATGGGAAGCCACACCGAGTCGGGGAGCTACGGCGCGGAAGACTGGCTCAGGAGCTATGGGCCGCACCTCGAGGTGCACTCGGCGCAGATCCGGCGGAACGTGACTGCTTGGATGGCAGCGAAGAAAGCGTAGAACGCCAAAGGCGGGCGCGAACGCGAGAAGGCGCGAACGAGGACCGATCTCCGTTCGCGCCTTCTCGCATTCGCGCCCGCGTTCCCGCGTTGAGCCTTTCCCGCTCCTACCTCCGCCGCTGCATGGCCCGTTCGATTTCGTCCGCACTCCGCGGTGCGGCCGCACTCAACACCTCGTGCCCGGTCGCGGTCACCAGCACGTCGTCCTCGATCCGGACGCCGAGGTTCTCCGCGGCGATGTAGATGCCGGGCTCGACCGTGAGGATCATCCCCGGCACGAACGGCGAGTTGTACGCCCCCACATCGTGCACGTCCATTCCGAGCCAGTGCGACAGGCCGTGGATGAAATACTTGTTGCAGTCCCCTCCCTCACAGAGCGTGCCGGAGTGCGCCTTCATATAGTCACGCGAGATCTGGTTCAGCCGCCCGATCGTCATCCCCGGCGCCACCGAATCGATCGCCGCCTGCTGGGTCGCATAGACCAGGTCGTATATGGCGCGCTGGCGCGGGGTGTACTTCCCCGACACGGGATAGGTGCGGGTCACGTCGGCGGCGTAATACCCCCACTCGGCACCGATGTCGACCACGACGAGATCCCCCGCCTGCATCTGCCGGCGGCTCTGGTCGTAGTGCAGCGTCACCGAGTTCGGCCCCGACCCCACGATGCTCGGGAAGCTCACTCGCTCGGCGCCGAGTGGGGGTATTACGCCGCCGACGTGACCCGCACCTATCCCGTGTCGGGGAAGT
>JANLXK010000004.1:0-5064 GCA_031365045.1 Gemmatimonadota bacterium
TTCGACGGGGCGGAGCAGTTCCGGATGACGCTCGAGGAATTTGGTGTCCACCTCGCCCGCCACGAATTCCGGATGGCGGATGATGCGCGCCAGGAAGGGGATCGTGGTGGTCACCCCCTCGATGATGAAGCTGTCGAGCGCCTGTCCCATGCGGGCGAGTGCCTCGGCCCGGTCGTTACCGTGGACGATGACCTTGGCCAGCAGCGAGTCATAGTAGGGCGGCACGGTGTAGCCGGCGTAAACATGGGTATCCAGCCGCACGCCGGGGCCGCCGGGGGGATGGTAGGCCGTGATGACACCGGGGCACGGCTGAAAGTTGCGGTAGGGATCTTCGGCATTGATGCGGCACTCGATCGCGTGACCGCGGAGGCGCCCTCCCTCGCCGCGGAAGCTGATCGGCTCGCCGGCGGCAACCCGAATCTGCTCCTTCACCAGATCGAAGCTCGTCACCATCTCCGTCACCGGATGCTCCACCTGAATCCGGGTGTTCATTTCCATGAAGTAGAACGACCCGTCCTCGTCGAGCAGGAACTCGATCGTCCCCGCGCCGCAATAGCCGATCGCGGCCGCCAGCTTCACCGCGGCCGTGCCCATCTGTTCGCGGAGCTCGTCGGTGAGCGCCGGCGAAGGCGCCTCCTCGATGAGCTTCTGGTGCCGGCGCTGCACCGAGCAGTCGCGCTCGCCCAGGTGCACCACCTTGCCGTGCATGTCGCCCATTACCTGGATCTCGACGTGCCGCGGCCGGGCGAGATACTTCTCGATGTAGACCGAGCCGTTGCCGAAGGCGGAGAGCGCCTCGTTCTGCGCCAGGGTGAAGCTCTGGCTGAACTCGTCGGCGTTCTTGGCGACCCGCATCCCCTTCCCGCCCCCGCCCGCCGTCGCCTTGATGATGACCGGGTAGCCGATCTCGCCCGCGACCCGGAGCGCTTCGTCCAGGTCGGAGATGGTGCCGGGCGACCCCGGCACGGTCGGCACCCCTGCTTCCTTCGCCAGGCGCCGGGCGGTGGCCTTGTCGCCCATCGAGCGGATCTGCTCGGGGGTGGGCCCGATGAAGGTGAGCCCCGACGCCTTCACCGTCTCGGCGAAGTCGGCGTTCTCGGCCAGGAACCCGTACCCCGGGTGGATCGCGTCGGCGCCGGTGATCTCGGCCGCGGCGATCAGCCGGGGGACCACCAGGTAACTCTCGCGCGACGGCCCCGGCCCGATGCAGACGTCGTCGTCGGCGAAGCGGACGTGGAGCGAGTCGCGGTCGGCGGTGGAGTAGACCGCGACGGTCTCGAGGCCCAGTTCCTTGCACGCGCGGATGACCCGCAGCGCGATCTCGCCCCGGTTGGCGATGAGGACTTTCTTGAACATCAGGCGGTGAACCCCTCCATGCCGCCGGCACCGCCCGCGCCGGAGCCGCCCGGGCCACTGCTGCCGCTGTCGTTCGCGAAGGTGCGGTCCGAGGCCGAGCCGATGCCGGAGGCCCGGAGGGCGAACTCGTTCGGGTTGCTGGCGTAGAACAGGGCGCTCTCGTACGACACCGCCCCCTGCGAATACCACTGCATCAGCGACTGGTCGAACGACTGCATCCCGTACGACACCGTGCCGTCGGCGATGAGGTCGGGGATCGCGAGCGCCTTCTCCATGTCGCGGATATTGTCGGCCACCGCGGCGGTGTTGATGAGCACCTCGCACATCGGCACCCGGCCCGTGCCGTCCTTCTTGGGCACCAGACGGAGACAGACCACCGCCGCCAACGCCGTCGACAGCAGCGACCGGACCTCGGCGTGCTCGTGCGGCGGGTAGAACGAGATGACCCGGCTGATGGTCTGGGTCGCGTCGGTGGTGTGCAGCGTGGAGAACACCAGGTGCCCCGTGTCGGCCGCCTTGAGGGCGGTGTCGAGCGTTTCCTTGTCGCGGATCTCGCCGATCAGGATGACGTCGGGGTCCTGCCGCAGCACCGACTTGAGCGCGCTCCCGAACGAGAGCGTGTCGGTCCCCACCTCGCGCTGCGAGATGTTGGACTGCTGGTCGCGGTGCAGGAACTCGATCGGGTCCTCGATCGTGATGATGTTGACCCGCTCGGTGGTGTTGACGTGGTTGATCATCGCGGCCAGCGCCGTCGACTTGCCCGAGCCCGTCACACCGGTCACCAGCACCAGGCCGCGCGGCTTCACCGCGATCTCTTCGAGGATCTCGGGGAGCTTGAGCTCCCGGACCGTCTTCACTTCATAGGGGATGGCGCGGAACGCGAACGCCAGCGTCCCGCGCTGCTGGTACACGTTGGTCCGGAACCGGCCGACCCCCGGCACGCCGATGGCGAAGTCCGCTTCCTTCCGCTCCGCGAACTCCTTGACCTGCCGCGGCGTCATGATCTGCTCGGCCAGCGTCTTCAGCTCCTCCGGCTTCATCGGCGCCGCTTCGAGCGGCGTGAGGTCGCCGTTCAAGCGGATGGTCGGCGGACGCCCCACCTTGAGCAGCAGGTCGGACCCGCCCCGCTGGACCATCTGCGAGATCGCGGCCTTGAAGTTGAAGGCCGGACCCGCCGCTGCTGCGGCCACGGAGGGACGGGAAGCCCCGGCCGCTGGAGCCGCATGCGTCCCGGGAGCCCCGGTCGTCCCGGCTGGGGGTTTCTCAGCCATTGGGGTCCACCCGGAAGAGCACCTGGCCGAATTCCACCGGCGAGGCGTCCTCGACGCAGACTTCCTTGATCACGCCTCCCACCTCCGCCTCGATCTCGTTCATGATCTTCATCGCTTCGATGATGCAGACCACCTTCCCCGGGGCCACCCGGGTCCCGACCTTGGCGTATGGCGCCGCCCCCGGCTCGGGCGCGCCGTAATACGTCCCCACCATCGGGGACTTGATCTCCTTGAGCGTCGACACCGGAGGTGTCGACGCCATAGCCCCGGCCGCCCCGGCCGGGGTCCCGGCTGGGGTCCCGGCTGCGAGGGCGGGCGCGTAATGCATCGGCGCGGATGGAGCCCCAACCTGCCCGGCGCGGCTGACCTCGTAGGTCGCGTCGCCGCGCTGGTAGCTCAGGGTGAGGGCGGTGGAGCTGTCGAGGAGCTCCAGCATCTCACGGAGGATGTCGAGATCGCGCGGAGCGGAGGTCGGCGACCCGGCTCCCTTGGCCATCTTCTTCGGCATCGGCGGTTTCAACCCAGGATGGTCAGCTGACGAGGGAATCCCGTCAACGGTTCGGCGTGGTCCGCGCCGAGGACGACATCGTCCTCGATCCGCACCCCGCCCCAGCCGGGAAGATAGACTCCCGGCTCGATGGTCACCACGGCCCCGTCCGGCAGGACGGCCTCGGCGGTCGGCGAAAGCCGCGGCGCTTCGTGCACTTCGAGGCCCAGCCCGTGCCCCAGCGAGTGGCCGAACGCCTCGCCGAACCCCCGTTCCGCCAGCGGCTTCCGCGCCAGCGCGTCGGCCTCCCGCCCCGTCATCCCGGCCCGCACCCCGTCGCGCGCCCGCCGTGCCGCCTCGTCCACCGCGTCGTACACCAGCCGCTGCTTCTCGTCGGGCGCCCCGCCCACCATGAAGGTGCGGGTGATGTCGGAGCAGTACCCGTCCACCTGGGCTCCGAAATCGATGAGGAGGAATTCACCCGCCCCGAGCGTCCGTTCGCTCGTGCGTGCGTGCGGCAGGGCGCTCCGGGGTCCCGAGGCCACGATCGTCGGGAAGGGATGCCACTCGCTGCCGCGGCGCCGGAGCCCCGCCTCGAGCCGGGCGGCCACCGCGAACTCGCTCTCCCCCACCCGCACCGTCGGCACCATCTCGGCCAGCGCTTCCTCGGCCAGCACCGCGGCGGCGCGGATCGCGGCCACCTCTTCGGGTGACTTCCGCATCCGCGGGCGCTCGACGATCCCCTTGGTGGCCTGGGGTCGCGCCTTGAGCCCCGTCGCGATCCGCTCCACGTCCCCCACCGTCGCGACGTGGGCCTCGAACCCGAGCGGCTCCGCCGGGTCGCTGGCGAGGATCTTGAGGAAGCGGTCCCAGACGTTCACCTGGTCGATCTCGACCCGGCACACCGTCGCCGATTCCTGGGGTGCCTGGGTGGCGTAGCGGAAGTCGGTCACCAGCATCGTCCCCTCGCGCCGCACCACGCAGATCCCCGCCGAGCCGGTGAAGCCGGTGAGGTAGCGGATGTTGGGCAGCGACTGGATGATCAGCCCGCCCAGTCCCTCCGTCTCGCACAGCGCGACCACCGCGGCCTGCCGTTCGAGCCTGCGATCACTCCCCACGCAACCGCCCCACGAGCGCTCGGAGCGCGAGCACATACCCGCGCGCGCCGAAGCCGCAGAGAAATCCCGCCGCCCGGTCGGCCAGCACCGAGTGCCGGCGTTCGGGCTCGCGCGCGAAAATGTTCGACAGGTGCACCTCGACGAAGGGCACCGGGAAGGCCAGCACCGCGTCGCGCACGGCCAGGTTGTCGTGGGTCCAGGCGGCCGCGTTGATAATGCAGCCGTCGACCTCGCCACGCAGCGTGCGCAGCTTGTCGAGGAAGGCGCCTTCGTGATTGGTCTGGAACCAGTCGACCGTCACGCCCAGGATCGCGGCCTCCTCGCGGACCATCGCCTCGAGCTCCACGAACGTGGTCCGCCCGTAGATCTCCGGTTCCCTGAGTCCCAGCAGATCGAGGTTGGGGCCGTTCAGGACCGCGACACGGGTCACTTCTTGAGCCCCTGCAGCCAATCCTGGAACGACGAGAGATCGTCATCCGACGGCGGCGACGAGTCCGCCGACGGACGGGTGCTGCGGCCGCTCGGCGACGCGGGCTGCGAGGCGGGGGCGGCCGGGGAGGACGCCGTCGGCGCACCGAAGAAGGCGTCGAACGAACCGGTCTTGGCGGTCGGGGCGCCGGGGTTCCCCTCGCCGAAGACGTTGCTCAGCGAGAAACTCCCGCTCGCTTGGCGCGTCGGCGACCCGAGCGGCGCCACGTCGGACACCGGAGCAGAAGTCGCGGTAGGCGCGGTAAGCGCGATTGGTGTGATAGGCGCGGCAGACATGGGCAATGGGGCCGTGACGGGCTCACGCGCCTCACGCGCCTCCTGCGCCTGCGGTTCTACTCCCGGA
>JANLXK010000010.1:0-6646 GCA_031365045.1 Gemmatimonadota bacterium
CGGGAACGATGGCGTGGCGGTGGCGGCGTGGACCCGCGCCGCCCGGCTGGCCCCGCGAGACCGGTCGCTCGCGCGCGATGCTCCTCGTCCCCGCGCCCGATCCCGCGTCGGCCGAATGGCGTGGTGTGCTGCCGTTCACCAGTGAGGAATGCTTCCTTGTGGCGGCGGTCCTCTGGCTCGCGGCGTGGGGCGGGGTGCTGCTCTCCGGCCGGTGGCGGGGACGCTGGGGCGTCGTCGCGACCGGCGCGCTCTGCCTCCTCGCTCTCGCCGCCTGGAGCACCTGGGAGAGCGCCCAGCCCCTCGGCATCCTGACCGCCAGCACCCCGCTCCGGGTCTCGCCGCATGGTCGCGCGCCGGGAAGCCGGGACCTGCCGATCGGCACCGCCGTCCGGCCTGACGCCCAGCACCCGGGGTGGGTCCTGGTCCGCGCCGCCTCGGGAGAGGTGGGATGGGTCGCCGCGGCGCAGGTGGCGTGGGTGCGAGAGTGAGGCGTGTTGGGTGTTGAGTATTGCGTATCTTTCAACCGCGTCTCGTCGGTGCCCTTCGTCACACAACACGCAACACCCAACACGCAACACCCAACACCCAACACCATCTCAAGGACCAGACGCATCTCCATCCTGCCGAGCAACGTCGCCGATCAGATCGCCGCCGGCGAAGTGGTCGAGCGCCCGGCGTCGGTGGTGAAGGAGCTGGTCGAGAACGCGATCGACGCGGGAGCGCGGCACATCCGGGTCGAGCTGGAGCAGGGAGGGAAGACCCTCGTCCGCGTGAGCGACGACGGGCACGGGATGGGACGAGAGGATGCGCTCCTGGCCCTCGATCGCCACGCGACCAGCAAGATCAAGACCTCCGCCGACCTGGTTGGGATCCATTCGTTCGGTTTCCGCGGCGAAGCGCTCCCGGCGATCGCCTCGGTGTCCCGGTTGTCGCTCGTGACCGCCGAAGCGGATGGGCAGGGGACCGAGGTGGCGGTGACCGGCGGCCGGATCGACCAGGTCACCGCCGCCGCGCGCCAACGGGGCACCACTATCACGGTGCGCGCCCTCTTCTTCAACACCCCCGCCCGCCGGAAATTCCTCCGCTCGGTCTCGAGCGAGTCGCGGGTGAGCGGCGACGCGGTCACCGTGCTTGCGCTGGCCCATCCGCAGGTCGGCTTCGAACTCCTCGCCGACGAGCGGAGCCGGCTCCACCTCCCCGCGGGCCAGCCGCTGGAAGAACGGCTGGCGGCGGTCTGGGGGCGGGACGTGGCGGGGTCGATGATCCCGGTGAGCCACGGCGTCGGGACGGTCCGGGTCGAAGGGTTCATCCAGCGGCCCGGCGACGCGAAGCCCACGGGGCGCCGCACCCAGCTCCTCGTCAACGGCCGCCCCTTCAAGGACAACTTCCTGCTCCGCTCCGCCGAGGCGGGCTATCGCTCGGCCATCCATCCGGGCGACCGACCCTCGCTCTTCCTCAATGTTCTCCTCGTGCCGGGAGACGTGGACGTCAACGTCCATCCCGCCAAGCTCGAGGTCCGGTTCCGCGAACGCCCCGCGGTCGAGCGCGCCGTGGAAGAGGCGGTGCGCCACGCCCTCGGCACCCTCGCCGCCGCCGCGCCGGTGGGAGAGTGGCGGCCGCTCCCCGTGCCGCCCAGGCCGTCGGGGTCAGGTGAAGTGTGGGCGGGTGAAGATGAGACGGGACAAGGAGACGTCAGAGGAGACGTAGAAGGAGACGGGAGGAGCCGGGAGGAGCCGGACGCAGCACGCAGCACGCAGCACGCGCCTCCTCAACTCGACCTCGAATCCTCGCGCACCACCACCGATCCCTTTGCCGGCCCGATCTGGCAGATGTTCCAGTCCTACATCTGTTACGAAGGCCCCGACGGGTTGGTCATCGTCGATCAGCATTCGGCGCAGGAACGGGTGTTGTACGAGGAAGTGATGACCCGGATCGCCACGGGGGGGCTGCCGGCCCAGCACCTCCTGCTCCCGGCCACCGTGGAGCTCACCGACGAGGAGCTCGACGTGGTCGAAGCTCACCGCGAGGAGCTGGCGCGCGTCGGCTTCGAGGCGGAACCATTCGGCGGGCGGACGGTAGTGCTCCACGCGGTCCCGAACCCCCATCCCCGGTTCGACGCGGTCACCTGTTTCCGCGAGCTCGTCGCCGACCTCGCGCGCGGCCGCTTCGGCGGGTGGGCCAACCGGCTCGAGCGCTTCGCCGCCACCTTCGCCTGTCGCGCGGCGGTGAAGGCGGGGCAGCCGCTCGGGGACCGCGAGATGCGTGAGCTGCTCGGGCGGCTCCTCGCCACCCAGCTCCCGCCCCACGACGTCCACGGCCGCTCGACCATCGTGCAGCTGCCGAAGGAAGAGCTGGAGCGACGGTTTGGCCGGCGGTAAACTCCGCATCCCGGTCATTGTCGGCCCCACCGCGGTCGGCAAGACGGCGGTCGCCGTCGCCCTGGCCGAGCATTGGCCCCTCGAGATCGTCTCGGCCGACTCCCGCCAGATCTACCGGCATCTCAACATCGGCACCGCCAAGCCGAGCAAGAAGGAGCGGGCCCGCGTCCCGCACCACCTCCTCGACGTGGTGGACCCGGGACATCGCTTCAGCGCCGGACGATACGCGCGTGACGCGGGGACGGCCATCGCCGACATCCATGCCCGCGGAAAGCTCCCCGTCGTCGTCGGCGGGACCGGTCTCTACATCCGCGCGCTGGCCGAGGGGCTCTTCAAGGAGCCGCCCCTCGAGCCGGCCCGGCGCCAGGCACTGGAAACATGGCTCGGCGCCCTCGGCGGGGTCGATCTGGTGCGCTGGGCCGCGCGGCTCGATCCCGGCTACCGCGGGGGCGGCCGTCAGCGCGCCACCCGCGCGGTCGAAGTGGCACTCCTGTCGGGGAAGCCGCTCTCGTGGTGGCAGCACTCGGCCCGCGGCGAGGCGTCGATCATGCCTTGGTATGTGGTCCTGACCGCGCCTCGGCCGGTGCTGCACCAGCGGATCCGCATCCGGGCCGATGAGATGCTGAAGCGCGGGGTGATCGAGGAAGTGGCCGCAGTCCTCGCCGAGGGGGCCGCGCCCGACGGACCCGGGCTCGACGGGGTCGGGCTCAAGGAGCCGGTGGAGTACCTGCTGGGGAAGCGCACCCGCGAGAGCGTGGCCGACGCCGTGGCGATCGCGACCCGGCAATACGCCAAGCGCCAGGAGACCTGGTTCCGCCACCAGTTGCACGGCGAGGTGATGTTGCTTGATTCCGTCCGGCCGCCGGAGGTGCTGGCGGCGGAGATCGCGGGCCGGTGGGAGGCAGTTGGGAGTCAGGAGTCGGGAGGGGTGTAGGGAGGGATCCGTGCCTTGCACCCCTCCCATCTCCAAACTCCCAGCTATTCAGTCCAGCCACGAGGAACGCACCGAATGAAGATCGGCATCACGCTCTATCCCACCTACGGCGGCTCCGGCGCCGTCGCGACCGAGCTCGGTATCGAGCTGGCCGCACGGGGCCACGAGGTCCATTTCATCTCGTATGCCTCACCTTTCCGGCTGCGCGGGTACCACGAGCGGGTGTTCTACCACGAAGTGGATACGACGCTCGCGCACTATCCGCTCTTCGCACACTTCCCCTACACGCTGGCCCTGGCCTCCAAGCAGTTCGAGGTGGCGCTGGCGCAGAAGCTGGACGTCCTGCACGTACACTACGCCATTCCGCATGCCGTGACGGCCTGGATGGCGAAGGAGATGCTGAAGGGGAAGCACGATATCAAGGTCATCACCACCCTCCACGGCACCGACATCACGCTGGTGGGGCAGGAGGAGAGCTTCTTCGCGATCACCCGCTTCTCGATCGAGAAGTCGGACATGGTGACCGCCGTCTCCGCCCACCTCCGGGACGAGACCATCCGCGCCTTCGGGTGCGGCAACTGTGACATCCGCGTCATCCCCAACTTCGTGAACCTTGCCGAGTACCATCCCGCGGCCAACGGCGGCCGGCCCACGCTTGCGCCGGCGGGACACAAGGTGCTGACCCACATCTCGAACTTCCGCGAGGTGAAGCGGGTCAAGGACGTGATCCGCATCTTCGCCCGGATCCGGAAGGCGATGCCGGCCACGCTTGTCATGGTGGGCGACGGCCCCGACCGCGACGAGGCGGAGCGCGAGGCGGCCGCCCTCGGCGTCGCCCCCGACGTCCGCTTCCTCGGCCGGCTCGACACCGTGGCGGAGATCCTGCAGGGGAGCGACCTCTTCATCTTGCCGTCGCAGACCGAGTCGTTCGGGCTCGCCGCGCTCGAGGCGATGGCCTGCGGTTCCCCCTGTGTGGCGAGCCGCGCGGGCGGGCTGCCGGAGGTGATCACCGACGATGTCGACGGGTTGCTCGAACCCCCTGGCTCCGCCGAAGCGATGGGTCGGCGGGCAGTGGACCTCCTCCGCGATCCGGTGCGCTACGAGGCGATGCGTGCCGCGGCGATCGCCAAGGCCGCCACCTTCTCGTCCGACCGGGTCGTCGCCGAGTATGAGGCGCTCTATAAGGAAGTGGTCGGCCGATGATGCTCGCACTCTATCCCCTCCTTGTCGCGGTCGTGATGGGTGTCGTCGAAGGGCTCACCGAGTTCCTGCCGGTGAGCTCTACCGGGCACTTGATCATTGTGGGCGACCTCCTCGGACAGCAGGGCGCCGACGCGGCATCGTTCGAGATCTTCATCCAGCTCGGCGCGGTCCTCGCGGTCGTCTGGCATTACCGGGAGCGGCTGTGGGCCGTGGCGGCGCGGATCACTGCGCCTGAGGGGAAGGCGTTCGTCCTTCCGCTCTTCGTGGCGTTCCTCCCCGCGGCCATCGTCGGTCTCCTCCTGCATGAGTGGATCAAGGCGGCCCTCTTCCGGCCGCTGGTCGTTGCGGCGGCGCTGGTCGTGGGCGGGATCCTGATCCTCGTCATCGAGCGGATGAACCCGGCCGAGACAGTCACCGACGGAACGCGCGTCCCGGTCCGCATCGCCTTCGGGATCGGGCTCGCGCAGCTGCTGTCGCTGATCCCCGGGACTTCGCGGAGCGCCACGACCATCCTGGGCGGCTATCTCCTTGGGTGCAGCCGGATGGCGGCGACCGAGTTCTCCTTCCTCCTCTCCATCCCGGTGCTCGGCGCGGCCACGCTCTACGAGCTCGCCAAGGGCGCGCGCCAGGGCACGATGCATGTCGACCTGAGCCTCCTCGCCGGGACGATCACCGCGTTCGGGGTGGCACTCGTGGTCATCCGCGGCTTTCTCCGCTTCGTGAGCCGGCACGACTTCCGGCCCTTCGCCTGGTACCGGATCGGCTTCGGCCTGCTCCTCGCGGGATACTATCTGTGGCGCTGACCCCACCGATCCACCGGCACGCGATCCTCCCGTCGACGCAGGACGTCCTGCATCGGATGGCCGAGGACGGTGCGCCCGATGGGACGGTGGTGGTGGCCGAGGTCCAGGATGGGGCACGTGGCCAGCGGGGCCGGACCTGGAAGGCACCGCTCGGCGGTCTCTGGATGAGCGTCCTCGTGCGTCCCAAGGCCGCGGCGGCGGGCGAGGTGTTGAGCCTTCGGGCGGGGCTCGCGGTGGCGCGCGCCTTGGCGGAGTATCCGTCGTTGCCACCGCTCGCCCTCAAGTGGCCCAACGACCTTATGCTCGCCGACCGCAAGGTGGGTGGATTGCTCTGCGAGGCGCGCTGGCGCGGGAGCGAGCTCTGGTGGGTCGTGCTCGGACTGGGATTGAACGTGGCGAACGCCGTGCCGGCGGAGCTGGTGGGGCAGGCGGCCACGCTGGCCGAGTATGACCCGACGCTCACCCCCGAAGCGCTCCTCGGTCCCCTCGCCGCCGCGCTCGTCGCCCTCGGCACCGCGGGACCGACCCTTACGGCCGAGGAGCGGGAAGAGTTCGCCACCCGGCACTGGCTCAAGGGGCGACGGTTGTCCGGACCGGTGGAAGGTGTGGCGGGGGCGGTCGCGGCCGACGGGGCCCTGCTGGTGGCCCTGGAAGAGGGGGGCGTGATGCCGGTGCGGGCGGCGAGCGTGACGCTGGCGTGATGGAACGAGGCTGCTGGCTGCTGGCTATTGGTGACTCCGTGCTAGCTTTCGGTAGCGTAACCAGGTCGCCCGCGCCCTTGAGTGAATCACCAGTAGCCAACAGCCAGTAGCCTCTTTCGCGACCGGGATCCATGCTCCTTACACTCGACATCGGCAACACCGAGATCACCGTCGGCGCCTTCGAGGGAGAGGTCCTCTCCGGGCGGTGGCGGCTCACGACCAATCCCGACCGCACGCCCGACGAGTGGGCCGCAGCGCTGGCCGCCTTCCTGCTGCATGCTGGGCGCTCCCCCAACGAGGTGCGGGGGGTCGTCTACGCCTCGGTCGCACCGGGCGTGACCCAGAGCCTTGCCTACGCGGCCGGGGTGATCACCGGGCGGACCGCGGTGGGGATCGACGCCAGCTCCCCGCTCCCGATCGTGCTCGACGTGGATGAGCCCCGTTCGGTCGGCGCCGACCGGATCGTGAACACGCTCGCGGCCAAGGTGCTGTATGGCACTGACACCATCGTGGTCGATTTCGGCACCGCGACCACGTTCGACTGCATCACCGCGGAGGGGCGGTTCATCGGCGGGGTGATCATGCCGGGGCTCCGGACCTCCGCCGACCAGCTCTCCCGCCGCGCGG